>NZ_CBAICG010000005.1:0-137504 GCF_964715405.1 Solirhodobacter sp.
ATCGACATGTCGCTTTCCGCGGCAACCTTCGCCCCGGCGAGCGTCGGCACCACATCGGTGGCATAGCCGAGCGCGAGGATCGCGTCGTGCAGGCGGCGCAAGAGCCGCGCCTCGTTGCCTTCAGGGGCATCGCGCAGGACGGTGCTGTAAGTCAGGACATGAAACAAGGCGTTGTAGGGAACGGACATCGGCACCACCTTCATCACGGCAACGGCATGGCCAACCTGCGGATATCCCGGGGAAAAGGCCTTGGGCGCACCCTAGGAAAGGTTGGCTCGGTGCCGCGCTAATCTGGATCAGGCCGGACCGATGACATTGCCGCGATCACCGATCAGGCGATGACGGTAGGCTTCAGGTTGGGGGCGTGGTCGGGCACGTTCGCCTTTGGGAGTTCATTCGGGCCCACGGCCGTCGTCGGCGAAGGGGAGCCCGCAGCCTTATGGCATGATGAACTCGCGCACGAACCTGGTGGCCGGGCGGGCCCGGATATCGGCGGGTTTGCCCACCTGCTCAATCCGCCCCATCGACATGACCACGACGAGATCGGCAAGCTCCATCGCCTCGTCCTGATCATGGGTGACGAAGACGCTGGTCAGGCCGGTCTCGTCGTGGATGTCGCGCAACCCGGCGCGGAGTTCCTTTCGCACGCGTGCATCGAGCGCACCGAAGGGTTCATCAAGCAGCAGCATCCGGGGTTCGATGGCAAGCGCGCGGGCGAGGGCGACGCGTTGCCGCTGGCCACCGGAAAGCTGCGTGGGATAGCGCGCGCCGATGTCGGGAAGCTGGATCAGGTCAAGCAGCTTCGATACCCGACGGTTGATCTCGGGCCCGGTGAGGCGCTGTTTGCGCGGCCGTGCGCGCAGCCCGTAGGCGATGTTCTCGAACACCGTCATGTGGTGGAAAAGCGCATAGCTCTGGAACACGAAACCCGCCCGCCTTTCCTGGACGGTAAGGCCCGTCGCATCGACGCCGTTGAACAGGACGCGACCCGAGGTCGGGTATTCGAGCCCGCCCAGGACGCGCAGAAGCGTTGTCTTTCCTGACCCCGACGGGCCGAGCAGGGCCACGAGCGCCCCGGACGGGATGGACAGGCTGACGGGATGCAGCGCGGTCGTGGCGCCGAACTCCTTGGCAATCTCATCGATCTCGATATGCATGGCGGTCCTTTCAGTGCCGGTTGGTGGCGGCAAGCTCGTCTGCGTAGCGCCACTCGAGCAGTGATTTCAGGGCAAGGGTGACGAGGGCAAGCAAGGCGAGCAGGCCCGCAAGCGAGAAGGCGGCAATCGACGAATACTCGTTGTAAAGCTGTTCGATCGCGAGCGGCATGGTGACGGTGACGCCGCTGATCTTGCCGGAAACCACGGCGACGGCGCCGAATTCGCCCATCGCGCGGGCGTTGCAAAGAAGCACGCCGTAGAGCAGCGCCCAGCGGATATTGGGCAGCGTCACGGTGAAGAACACCCGCCAGCCGGATGCGCCGAGGGTCAGCGCGGCTTCCTCCTCGGCGCGGCCCTGTTCGATCATGATCGGGATCAGCTCGCGCGCCACGAAGGGGAAGGTCACGAACATCGTGGCCAGCACGACGCCGGGCAGCGCGAAGATGACCGGCACGCCGTGGGCGACGAGCCAGCCTCCGACCAGGCTGTTGGCACCGAAGAGCAGCACCAGCGAGAGGCCCGCCACAACCGGCGAGACCGAGAAGGGCAGGTCGATCAGCGTGATCAGCACTGCCTTGCCGCGGAAATCGAACTTGGTGATCGCCCATGCCGCGGCAACGCCGAAAACCGCGTTCAGCGGCACCGCCAGCGCGGCCACCGTCAACGTCAGCCGGATGGCAGGCCAGGCCTCGCGGTTGCCAAGCGACGCGACGGCCTCGACAGCGCCGTTCGCGAGAGCCTCGGCAAAGACCACGACCAACGGCGCCAACAGAAGCAGGACAAGCAAGGCCGTGACCCCGAGCGTCAGCGCGATGCGGAAGACGGGGGCTTCGGTGGTCGGCACGCGAAAGCGGACTTGGGCATTGGGTGTGTCAGACATGTCCGATCCTCCGACGGCTCCAGATATGGACGAGGTTGATGACCAGCAGCATCGCGAAGGAAATCGCCAGCATCGCGATGCCGATGGCGGCGGCGGCGCCGTCGTTGAACTCCTGCAACCGGATCACGATCAACAGGGGCGCGATTTCGGTGTGCAGAGGGATGTTGCCGGCGATGAAGATGACCGAGCCATATTCACCCACCGCCCGCGCCAGCGCGAGCGCAAAGCCGGTCAGCAGGGCGGGCATCACCATCGGCAACACGACGCGGCGCAAGGTGCGGGCACGGCTTGCGCCGAGTGTGGCCGAGGCTTCCTCGACCTCGCGCTCGATCTCGGCGATCACCGGCTGCACGGTGCGCACCACGAAGGGAAGGCCGACGAAGATCAGCGCGATCAGGATGCCGAATTCGGTGTAGGCGATCTGAACGCCGAGCCGGGCCGCCAGGGCGCCAAAGGCGCCGTTCGGGGCGTAGAGCGTGGTCAGCGCGATTCCCGCCACCGCCGTAGGCAGCGCAAACGGCAGGTCGACCGCGGCGTCAATCAGGCTGCGCCCGGGAAAGCGGTAGCGCACCAGAACCCAGGCGAGCGCCAGACCGAAGACGAGGTTGAAGGTGGCGGCGAGGAACGCGAGACGGAAGGAGAGAAGGAGGGCCGCGCAGACCCGGGGCGTGCTGATGACTTGCCAGACCTCCAGCGGACCGAAGGCGACGCCGCGCAGCAGCAGGGCGCCGATCGGCAGGATCACGACAAGCGAAAGCATCGTGATCAGGATCCCCATGCTCAGGCCGAGACCCGGCATGGGGGAGCGGTGAACGAGCGGACGCATCTGCTAGTTCGCCGCGTAGATCTGGTCGAACACGCCGCCGTCGCCGAAGAACGCGGGCTGCGCCTTGGGCCAGCCGCCGAAGTGGCTAATGGTCACAAGGTCGAGTTTCGGCAACCGCGCGACGTCCTTCGGATCGGCTTTGGAGGTATCCCAGGCGCGATAGTAGTGTTTCCAGGCGATCGCCTGCCCTTCGGGGCTGTAGAGGTAGGTCAGGTATTCCTCGGCCGCCGCGCGCTGCTCGGGGGTATGGATGTTGCCGTCGACCAAAGCCACCGGCGGTTCCGCCAGCATCGAGACCGAGGGCACCACGATCTCGAACTTGTCGGCACCGAGTTCGTCGAGCGAGAGGTAGGCCTCATTCTCCCAGGTCAGCAGGACGTCGCCAATGCCCCGTTGGGTGAAGGTCGTCGTGGACCCGCGCGCGCCGGAATCAAGCACCGGGACGTGGGCGTAAAGATCCTTCACGAAGGCCCTGGCCTTGTCCTCGCTGCCGCCCGGCTGGGCTTCGGCCCAGGCCCAGGCGGCGAGGAAGTTCCAGCGCGCGCCGCCGCTGGTCTTGGGGTTCGGCGTGATGACCTTGATCCCGTCCTGCACCAGATCGCCCCAGTCCTTGATCCCCTTCGGGTTGCCCTTGCGGACCAGGAACACGATGGTGGAGGTATAGGGTGAGGCGTTGTGCGGCAGCTTTGACTGCCAGTCCGCCGGGATTTTCCCGGACTTGCCGACGATCGCGTCGATGTCGGCCGACAGGGCCAGCGTCACCACCTGCGCATCCAGCCCGTCGATCACCGACCGCGCCTGAGCGCCCGACCCGCCATGAGAATCGTTGATCTGAAGGTCGTCGATGTGGCCAAGCGCCTTCCAGTGGGCCTCGAACGCCGTGTTGTAATCCTTGTAAAGCTCGCGCGTCGGATCATAGGACACGTTCAGCAAGCTCAGGGCCGCGACCGGCTGCGGGGTCGCGAGCGCCGCCATCGCCAGGGTGGCAAGGCTTGCCAGCGTCAGTCGCCAGCCGGCCTTGCCGACGCGATTGCGGCGCGCTGCCGTCTGACGCGGAACCGGATAGCCGATCAATTCCTCGCGGTCGGTCGAGATCACGACGCGGCCGTCGCCCAACTCCCGCAGGAAGACGCCTTGCGCAGTCACGCCGCCGGAAATGGTGATGGTGGTCAGCATCGGGTCGGTCTCCTCAGGGGTCCGTGCCGCTTGGGACGGCTTGGCGGATCGGCCAAACGGAAAGGCCGCAACTAGGCTAGGTGCGGTGTGCCGGATCATCGCTGCGCCTCCTGCGTGGTGAGGGGGTCCACCCGCGCTTCCCATCGGGAGGCGTCACGGTTGCGCAGGATCTCGGCGACCGTTTCGCGCGGGGTCTTGGTGAAAACGGCAAGAAGCGAGCCATTGATGCGCTGTGGCAGCCCGGTCCGACGGTCGACAAGGTGAACCGCGCAAGTGGTCGCCGCTTTGCCGGGGTCGGGCGCGCTGGTGCGCTGCGGTGCCGACCGCATGATCGCAGAGCTGACCGTTGAAGATGCTTTCGTCGTGTTGGCTGCGACCTGCATTGAAACCTCCTGCATCCTGCTGACAGCGACGCGCCGGGACGGCTTGTGCTGATACGCTAATGACGACAGAGATAGTCGAGTATTGCAACGGAAAATTCACGCCAAAGTCGGGCGTGATTATGGAATATTATTCTCCCGCAGGCCCGCTTGGCGCGGTGAGACGCTCCAGCACGTCCGTTTTTTGCAGCAGGTCTGCCAAGGTGAGGGATTCGATCAGCAGCAGATATGCCCAGAAGACTTCTCCGAAGACCCTGCGGATCTGGCAGGTCTCCTCGTTGGTGCAATCCTCGCAGCGCTGATAGGCGCGGCGCGAAAGACAAGGCAGCGGCGCGATCGGCCCGTCGACCTGGCGCAGGATCTCGCCCAGCGAGACGGATTGCGGTTCCTTGATCAGGAGATAGCCGCCCGCGCGGCCTCGCTTTGACCCGATGTAGCCGACGTTGCGCAGTTCCAGCAGGATATGTTCCAGAAACCGCTTGGGCGCCCCGGAACGCCGGGCGATCTCCTCGATCGTCAGGGCCTGTCCGTCCCCCGCCGATTCCTCGGCGAGGGCGATCAGGGCCTTGAGCGCGTATTTTGTCTTCTGCGTGATCATCCCTGACTCCTAACGGTCAGAAGCTCGACTTTCAACATCGGGATATTGCGCTATCCTGACCGGCTTTCCACGGAAACCCCGGAATTTGCGAGGAAAACGGGCCGCAGCGTTTAACACGACTACGACTGTAGACATTTAATAGTATCATGCCATAGTTCAAGCGGTCCGGTCGCGTCGCCGGACTCAGCAGCCGGGCGCACGGCCCACGGGGAAGCCGATGGACGACCTTGACCTCATCGACCGCAAGATCCTGGCCGAACTCATGCGGGATGCGACACTGCCCGTCGCCCAGATCGCCGACCGGGTCGGCCTGTCGCAGACCCCCTGCTGGAAGCGCATCCAGAAACTGGAGGCTGCCGGGATCATCACGCGGCGTGTGGCTCTGGTCGATCCGACACGGATCGGATTCGCGCTGACCGTCTTCGTCGGCATCGAGGCGCCCGATCACTCTGCCGAGTGGCGCATTGCCTTCACCGAGGCCGTGGCGCTTTTCCCCGAGGTGATGGAGGTCTTTCGGATGGCGGGCGAGATGGACTATCTGCTGCGCGTTGCGGTGCCCGACATGGCGGCCTTCGACGATCTCTATCGCCGTCTGACCGACTCGGTGCCGATCAAGAACGTCACCTCGCATTTCGCGATGGAGCGGATCAAGGCAACGACGGCCTACCCGGTGGATACCCGGACGCGCTGAACCGCGGTGCCGGAGAACAGCCTTCTCTGCCGTGGGAAGAATTTGGAAACTTTTATCACGATAAAGTTGGTAGAGTTAGGGCAGAAGAGGCACGGAGGAAGCGATGACCAAGACCCTTATCATTCCCGGAATTGACGGATCGCCGAAGCCGCACTGGCAGCACTGGTGGGCGCACAAGGATCCCTCCGCATTGATGATCGACCAGGCCGACTGGTCGCTGCCGCAGCCCGAGGCCTGGGAGGCGGAGGTCGCCGGGGCGATCCTGACGCATCCCGATTCCATTCTGGTCGGTCACAGTCTGGGCGCGGTGGTGATCGCGCGCCTGCTGACGAAATGGCCGCAACTGCGGGTGGCGGGGGCGCTGCTGGTTGCCCCGGCGGAGCCGCGCAACAGCAAGCGTCTGGCGCGCTTTGCGCCGATCCCGGAACGACCGCTGCATGTTCCCACAACAGTGGTTGCCAGCCACAACGACCCCTGGATGAGCTTTGCCCGGGCAGCATCGCTCGCGCGGGCCTGGGGCGCCGAACTGCTGGATCTGGGCTTCGCGGGGCATATCAACATGGCGAGCGGCTTCGGACCCTGGCCGCTGGGGATTGCCCTGCGGGACGAGTTGCTGGCGACCGTCACACGGTCGGCCGTGCCACGGCCCGCGCCGCCTTATCGCCAACGTGGATGGAGTTTCTGATGCGCAGGATCATCGAGAGCGACCGCACGGCCCGCGTGATCGCCTATGCGGTTTTCCTGACGGTCTATGCCGGGATGTTTGCCATCATGCTGGCGCCGCACGGGTATTTCCTCGGGCCGTAGGTGCCGCCCCCGATTCCGCTGGATGGGCGCACAGGCGAACGCGGCCCGGCTCAAAGATAGCGGCCACCGCGTTGCAGCACTTCGATCTGATAGCCGTCCGGGTCGGCGACGAAGAAGAATTTTGCGATGACGGTGCCGCCCGGGGCAAACTCCACCAGCTTGCGCGGGGCGAGCCCCGCGAGGGCCAGGCGGGCATGTTCGGCGCCAACATCCGGCACGGAGACGGCCAGATGGCCATAGCCGTCGCCCATGCTGTAAGGCTCCGTCCGCCCGGCGTTGATCGTCAGTTCCAGCTCGAAATCAGACTCGGCATTGCGCAGGTAAACCAGCGTGAAGCTGTCGAAGGCCAACCGGTCCGCCACATGCAACCCGAACGCCAGGTCATAGAAGGCGACGGATCGCGCTTCATCCAGCACCCGGATCATCGAATGGATTGCTTTTGACATGGTGAATTCCTCCAGACAGGCGAATGGATTCCGGGGTGGCCGGGCAAGAAGGTCGCACCACCTTGCCCGCACCGTCTTTCAGGTCAAGCCTTTGACGGCCGAGGGGCCGACCGTTTCAGAACGCCCGCAAACCGTTCCGACACCAGACCGAACAGCCCACCGATCACCAGCGAAACCGCCACACAGATCAGCGGGTTGGCTGCCGTCAGCGCGGTCAGCGATGCGCCCGACAACAACCCGTAGCCTGCGGTGGAGGCATAGCCGTAGACGGTTGCCGGGATGACGCTCAGCGCCTCGATCTTGGCCCCCATCACCAGGATGCCGGCCGTGACCCCAACCACCAGCGACGGCCATAACGGACCGGGCAGGCCGGTGTTGACCTGCGTGATCAGCAGCAGCGCGATATATGCCATCACCACGCCCCAGAGGTTGGCGAGAACCGATTTCCGCAGGCCGTCAACGCCACCGCCACAGTGATAAAAGCTGGCCCAGCCGATGAAGCCGACCCAGATCTGGATGACGCCGATGGTCAGGAACAGGTAGGTCGCAACCGCCCCAAGCAGGCCGATAGAAACCGCCAAAGCTGTTATGGTATCCACTTTACTCTCCCTCACGCCAGATTTCTGGCTTGTCTTGGCAAACGCTGGATGGTGCAGGAATCCGGGCGAAAGCCAGCGCAGAGCAGGATTGCCCTTTCCCCCGTCGATCAAACCGGCCGCTGTTCAGGCGATCCGGAATTCGCGCGTGATGCGCCGTTCCAAAGGCACCCCCACGAGCGCGCGGGGTGCCTTCCGGTCTTGCCCTGTCGGTGTCTGGCTTTTCCTGCTTTGCCGCCGTGCTTTACGGCACGATCACGCCGCGCCCGGCGAACCGCCGATGCTTGAAGTCATCCAGCGCGACGTTGATGTCATCGAGGCTGTATTGCGCATAATGCATCTTCACCTTGCCATCCGCGTTCAGCTCCATCAGCTCCACCAGTTCGGTGTAGTTGCCGACCAGAGACCCGCCGATGTTGATCTCGTTGATCACCAGATGCGCGGTCGGCACTTCGATCTTGCCGCCGTAGCCGATCATGATCAGCTCGCCGCCGGGGCGGACCATCTTCCAGCACAGGTTCTCGACACCCAGTTCGCCGACGAAATCCATCACGACCTGCGCGCCACCGCCGGTGATCTGCTTGATCTCCTCGACGATGTTCGGCCCGCCATCCAGCACGAAATCGGCGCCAAGCTCCTTGCACAGGGCCCGCGCGGCCGGTTCGCGGTCCACCGCGATGATCCGGCAGCCCGAGATTTCATGCAGGCATTGCAGGGCGATGTGACCAAGCCCGCCGACGCCGACGATCACGCAATAGGCGCCGGGTCGCAAGGACTTGGCGGCCTTCTTCGCGGCGCGGTAGGCGGTGATCCCGGCATCCGCCATCGGTGCGACGTCCAGCGGCGTGATGTTCGGGTTCAGCTTGATCAGGCTGCGTTCCGAGGTCAGGAAATACTCGGCAAACCCGCCATCCAGCCCCAGCCCCGGAAACAGGCTGTGTTCGCAGTGCATGTCGTCGCCATAGCGGCACGAGAGACAAATGCCGCAGGTCCGGTGCGGGTGACAGATCACGGTGTCGCCATGCTTGACCGAGGTGACGTTGGACCCGACATCCTCGACCCAACCGGCGTTCTCGTGGCCCATGATATAGGGCAGCAGGTTGCCGCCCTGATCCATGATGTCTTTCCAGACGCCCTCGATGATGTGCAGATCGGTGCGGCACAGGCCCGCAGCGCCGACTTTGACGATCACGTCATTCGGCCCCATGATGGTGGGCGCCTTGACGGTTTCGATCTTCAACTGAACGTTCATCGTGGGGTCGTATTCGTAGAGTCTTGCGGCTTTCATGTCAGAGCCCTTTCCTAATTTCCACGTTCAGCAGTTCACTTGCGGCCCAGCTTCTCGGCACCGCCACCCAGGGCGCCGCCAAGGGTCGGGTCTTCGTCCTCGGCCAGATCGGCGATCAGGGTTTCGGTGGTCAGGATCAGCGTCGCCACCGAACCCGCGTTCATCAGCGCCGAGCAGGTGACGCGAACCGGGTCGATGACGCCGGACGCCATCAGATCCTCATATCGCCCGGTCGCCGCGTTGTAGCCGTGGTCGCCATGCAGCGCGCAGACCTTGCGCACCACCTCATTGGGTTCGGCACCGGCGTTGAAGGCGATGCGGGCGAGGGGCAGGGTCAGCACGGATTGCACCAGTTCGACGCCCTTGCGGACATCGCCCGCCACCGATTTCGCCAGGTCGGCCAAGGCCGGGGCCACCCGCGCAAGCGCCACACCGCCGCCGACCAGCACCCCTTCTTCCGAGGCGGCGCGGACGGCGTTCAGCGAGTCCTCGATCAGTTGGATGGTGCGCTTCTGTTCGACCGGCGTCACCCCGCCGGCCAGAATGGTCGCGGTGCCGCCGCAGAGTTTGGCGAGCCGTTCCTGCAACTTGTCCTTGTCGATGTTGGGCGGAGCCACCTCGTACAACCGTTGCACCTGGGCACGCCGGGCGGCGATCGCCTGCGGATCGCCGTTGCCGCGGATGATCATGGTATCGGAATTGCTCGCCTCGACGCGTTCGGCGCTGCCCATGTCCAGCCGGGTGATGTTCTCCAGACTGTCGCCCAGATCACGCGCCAGGACCTTGCCGCCGGTCAGGATCGCCAGATCCTCCATCATGTTGCGGCGCCAGTGGCCGAATTCCGGCGGGTGAACCACCAGGAACTTGCCCGGCCCATCTTTGCCCAGCAGCGTCAGCAGCACCTCGGGCGAGGTTTCTTCCGAGATGATCACCAGGGGGCGGCCATCTTCGGCGGCAATCGCCTTGGCGGCATCCAACTGGCTCGCCGTCTTCATCTTGATGTCGGTCAGCACGATATAGGGGTTCAGCACCACGGCGCGCATCGCATCCAGATCGGTGACCATGTGATGCGAGATGTAGCCACGGTCGAAGGCCATGCCATCCACCACTTGCAGCGTGGATGTATTGCCCGTGCCATAGTCGGTCGAGATGACGCCCTGCGCGCCGACCCGACGAAACGCCTCGGCGACCAACTCGCCCAGATCGGCGTTGGAGGCGGAGATCCTTGCCACCGCCGACAGCACGGCATGGTCCTTGACCGGCTTGGCCGCCGCGCGCAGGGCGCGGATGGTCGCCTCGACCGCCATGGAAATCCCGCGGCAGAGTTCAACCGGCTTGGCGCCCTTGTCGATCAGCACGACGCCCGACTGGATCATCCCGTTGGCCAGCACGATGGAGGTGGTGGTGCCATCGCCCGCGACCTCGTTGGTCTGCATCGACACTTCGCGCACCACTTGCGCGCCCATGTTTTCAAACCGGTCGAAGAGTTCAATCTCCGAGGCGATCGATACCCCGTCCCGGCTGATCAGAGGCGTGCCCATCGGTCGGTCGATCATCGCATTCATGCCCATCGGGCCGAGCGTCGATTCAACCGCTGCAGACAGTCTCTGCACGCCATGGGCCAAAGCGCGGCGGGCATCGTTGCCGTGGATCATGATCTTGGGCATAGTTCCTCCTTCGGCCAAAGCCGGTTTTGTGTTTTTGTGGATCGCCTGTCAGCGGCAGGCGTGACTGGGGATGGGGGCCGCGTAGTCAACCAGAATGGGCACGTCGCCCGACAGATCAGCCTGTTGATAGCGGCTGCGCTTGAGCCCCCGGCAAAGCGAGCCGGAGAACTCCATGTTGATCCGCACCGACCGCAACAGGCCCATGTAAAGGGCGTAGTCGTCGATCGGGCGGCCCTGATAGGTCGGAAACGCCAGATCGCCGGGGGTTGGCGCAAGCTGCTTTTCATCCAGCAAGGCAAGGTAGCGGGATTTCTGGCGGGCGTCTTCAGGCCCTTCCAAGGCCGTCGCATCCAGCAGCCCGCGCGGCATGGCCATGACGTCGGCTGGCAAAAAGCCCATGGCAATCAGGGCTTTGATCACCACTTCCTGGCGCCGCTGAAAGGCCTTGAGGTCGAACTTCTCGCGCAGCGCGCCGAGGTCTTCGCCGGGGTGCAGATCCGGGAAGACAGTCCCGAAGGCCGCCCCCGCATTGATCGCTGCGTTCATTTCCTCGGCGGCCATGTGGTCTTGCAGGGTGACCACCGTCTGACCGACCCAGGGCAGAACCTCGATCTGACGCTTGATGCCTTCGGCCATCAGAAAGGCGAAGTTGGGCGAACACCAGTAGGTCGGCAGCCGGAAGCTGACATGAACCGTGCCGCTGTTCTGACCAGGCGTTGACCAGGTGATGGACACCGCCTCGATGAAACCCATGTCGGTCACGGGTTCATCGAGTTCGGGGTCCATCACCAGATCAAGCCGCGCCCAAACCTGATTCAACGGGGCCTGGTTCAACTGGGCGTCGTCCAATTGGATGGGCGCGGTCATCTGCATCACTCCGCCGCGATCGACATCGGGTGGGCGGAGAATTCAGCTTTGCGCGCGGCCACGTCGATGTTGTAAAGCCGCGCCGCGTTGAGGCCGAGGATCTTTTCCTTGATCTCATCGGTCAGCTGCACACCACTCCGCTCGGCCGAAATATCCTCGGGGATCTGGAAGGCCCAAAGCTTTTCGACCAGCCATTTCGGCGTCCAGATCGCGTAGTCCGAGCCAAACAGGATCTTCTCCGGCCCGATCCAGAACAAGAGTTCGGCGATGATTTCCCCGAAATAGCGCGGGCGGGAATGGATGAACGGCAGCGCCACCGCGAGGCCCGCGAACACGTTGGTTTCCTGCGTCGCGATCCAGCAGAAATCGTCGAGACGCGGCAGGCCGCAATGTTCCACGATCCAGTTCAGGTTCTGGAAATCGGTCGCGGCATAGTCCACGTCATGCACATCGAACGCATCCTTGTTCAGCGGGATGATCGTCGGGCCCTTGTGGACGTGGATGTTCTTGATGCCCAGCTTGTCGCACAACTCGAAGCACTTGTAGGCGTCGGGGTCGTTCAACCGCCAGCCCTTGGAGGAGCCATTCCACTCGGCGGTGTACATCTTCACCCCCTTGATGTCATAGGTTTCCTTCATGAAGTGGATGTATTCCAACGCTTTTTCGCCGTCGCGCGGATCAAACGCGCCGTTCACGATGAAGCGGTTGGGGAACTTCTTGGCCACCGACATGTTGCGTTCGATGTTGTTGAAGCCGGTCTTGTAGAAATCCGACAGATAGGTCGAATTCAGGATCGCCATATCGTCCGGCCCGTCGATGAACAGGTCGTTATAGAGGTCGTCGGCGGAGTATTTCTCGAACTTCGACTTTTCCCACAACTCTTCCTTGGGCGAAAGGTTGGTGTGGTAGGCGTAAAAGCAGTCGATGAACTGCTTGCCGTGGATGTTCCTCTGGTTTTCGGGGCTGCCATCCCAGAAATGGGTGTGGCCATCCAGCACGAAAATCTCTTTGCCTTCGGGGGTTACGTACATCTTCGCTGCCTTTTGGAATGGGTTGGGAAAGTGGCGCGGGGTTGCCCCCGCGCCGATTGGTCAGATGTATTCGAGCATCTCGTTCATGTCGCCGAACAGGATCACCGTGTTGTCATCGGTACGCACCATCCGGCCGTAGTGGGTCGAGGAGTTCACCTCGAACAGTTCCGCCGTCATCTCGCGGCCCAGGTATTCGCTGATCTCGTCCATCTTGAAGATCAGCTTGCCGTTGCCGTCGATGCGGATCAGGGCGGGGTTGTAGGTCACCGTCACGCCCGGTTTCTGGTCCATGAATTCGGCGATGGCGCGGGCCTCGACCGAATCCGACATCGTCACACCGCATTGATGCGAAACGGTTTTCTCGAAGGTGATATCTTTCATCGCCTTGAAGATGTTGTCGTGAGAGTTATCGCGAGCGATATTTGACATGGGGGTTCCCTTTCAGCGCGACAGGTTGAGTTCGCCAAGGATCTTGGCAAACCGCTCTTCGGACACCGCGCGGGCCTCCTCAAAGCTGACGGGTTTCGAATGCGGCTTGGACCAGATCGGCTGCAACAGCTTGGCGGCCCGGTCGGCAAGGGCGGCGTGCTTTATCACCCAGCCCTGGAACAGGGCGCGGTTTTGCGGCCCGAACACCTCGTCATTGGCCAGAAGCCAGATCAGGTCGATGGTGTTGGCGAGGTTGCGTTCATAGTCGCCTTCCGCCGCGGCGATGACCGAGGGGGTCATGAAGTCGTTGTTGGCCGCCCCGAACTGCATCAGGAAGCCCGAGCGGAACAGCTCGCCCACCAGCGGTTCGAACACCAGGTTGATGGCGAAATACTGCTCCAGATAGTCGGTGCAGCCCATGATGGTTTCCACCGCTTCACGGGTGCCCTGCCACATGTCGTCGTCCAGCCAGGCGGACTTGCCGATTTCGTCGTCCCAACCCGGAATATCCATGCCGATCTCGGCCAGATAAAGGGTGATGTCCTGCGCCAGCCGCAGCTTGTAGGACGAATTGGTCAGCGTGGCGTTGTTGATCATCTGGGTGTAGCCGTAGCGCTGCGCCTGCATCAGGCTGGTGCCAAGGCCGAACTCGGCATGTTTCCAGGCGCCGAGATGCTTTTGCAGGGTCTTGGCCCAGGCCGCATCAAAGGCATGCTGCGCGCCGGATTTGCGGCCGTTGGCGATGACGGCCTGAACCATCACCTCGATGCGCGACTGGCGTTGATAGTGGGTGCGCTCCCACTCCTGATCCGGCGCACGGAAGGCGTGCCAGTTGGAGCTTTTGGCGTGCGTGCTGTCCTTTTCGTAGGCGCCCTTGCCGTCCGGGAAGCTGATGATCCAGTTCTGGATCAGGTAACGCTCCGGATCGGGCTGCACGTCGACGGTGACGTCTTCGTAGTGGGTGGCGCGTTTTGCGCGGGGTTCAAAGTAGCGGTACTTGCGGCTTTCGCTGTCGGCGAAGATCGCGGCCCCTGCGGCGCCTGAGCCAACCGAGCTTGATGTGGCAACCATGTCTCTCTCCCTGTGGTGATTGGGGCTAACCCCTTGGTATCAGTGCGCTTGGATCGGCGCCGGCGCGGTGGACGGCGTGAACTTGTCGTAGAAAGTGCGCTCTGTGTCGAAGTCGAGCATGAACAGGACCGGGCTGAGCGCGTCGATCATCGGCGGCGGCCCGCAGGCATAGGCATCGCCGCCGCCTTCGATCCCAAGGCGCTTCAGTTCCGTCCCCACGACCTGGTGCACAAACCCCTGCGCGCCGTGCCATGTCGGATCGCTGCCCGCATGCGACAGCACCGGGGTAAAGGTGACCTCGGGATGGGCGGCGGTGATGGCGGCGAGTTCGGGCAGATAGAACAGATCGGCCTGGGTGCGGGCACCATAGAAGAAGTGCACCGCCCGACGTTCGCCGCTGGCAAGATGATCATGCAGGATCGACCAGATCGGCGACATGCCCGAGCCCGCTGCCACCAGCACTATCGGTCCGGTCCGTCCTTCGCGCCGGAAGCAGCTGCCGTAGGGTCCACGGACGGTGACGGCGGCGCCGACTTCGATTCCTCCCGCGTCAAGTTCGTTGCTGAACTTTCCGTCGGGGTATTTCTTGATGATGAAGCGGAGGTTTTGGGCTTGGTCCGGCGTATTTGCCATGGAGAACGAGCGCTTAATCTCCTCCCCATCTTTGGTCCTGACGGTGATGTCGACATATTGCCCGGCCCAGAATTTGATCGGCGTTTCCAGTTTGATCTCGATCGCGCGGATGTCGTGGGTCAGATTGTCCTTGGCGACGATCCGACCCTTGAAGTCCTTGACGGCGATCGACTTCGACAGCAGTTCCTCGTCGAAATTCAACAGCTCGATCACCAGATCTTCTGTCGCCAGCGACCGGCACAGCAGGATGCCGCCATTCTCTCGCTCGCCATCCGACAGCGCAAAGGTCGAGTATTTCAGGAGCTCGACATCCCCCTCGACCAGGTTGCATTTGCAGGCCGAACACTGGCCCTCCTTGCAGCCATGCGGCAGCGAGATGCCTTGGCGGAAAGCGGCATTCAGCACCGTTTCGCCGGTTTCCACTTCGAATTCGACCCCGACGGGTTCCAATCGAACGGTAAAGGTTTCTGACATCTGCGAGCACCTTTTCAAGGGATGGCTTTCAACCCGGCGCCCGATGGGGCCGGCTTTGGGGTCGTGGGCCGGAATGTCCGGCCCACGCTTGGCGGGTTAATTGCAGGGGTTGATCGTGAAGCCCTTGGCGTAGTCGGCGAGGTGCGCCTTGCGGGCTGCCTCGTCCATGCCGCGCAGCGTGATCAGGGGCGAGCCGAGCGTATGGCCGCGCACGTGATCCAGCGTCCACATGTCCTTGTCGTCAAAGCGCAGGTGCGGCTGCGGGATCAGGGTCTTGCCGTCGGAACGGACGAAGTTCAGATCCACGATCGCATCCGCCAGGTCAACGCCGTGATACAGCGTCTCCCATTCGCGCTTGCCGGAGAAGCGGCCCATGGCAGGCGTCGGACGGCCCTGGTATTCGTCGGCGAAGGCCTCAACCGCGGTCCAGCGGTCGATTTCATGCGCAAAGGTGTGGATCTGGCCGTCGATTTCGTCCGTCACCATGTCCTCGCGGATCAGGCAGGGCACCAGGCAGGACCAGCAGCGATGCGGGTAGACGTAGCCGACTTCCTCGTTGAAGGTGATCACCTTCTGGCCGGGCTTGGACAGTTTGGCATACCACTTCCAGAAGTCGCCGAACTCGGCGTACCAGCCGGGATACTTGTGTTCGAACCATTCGAAGTCTTTTTCGGTCTGCGCCTCGATCCGCCAGAAGTTCACCGGCCAGCCGACGGCGAAGAACTGCCCGACCTTGTGGACGTAATTCTTCTTGGTGATCCGCTCCCAGGCCGCCGTCACGTCATCATGGTGGATCTTGATGCCGTATTTTTCCATCGGCAGCATGTAGGTCCGGTAGTAGTCTTCGTAGACCCAGCGATGCCACATCTCGGCATAGCTTTCCTTCGACTTGTCGCGGTCGGTGGTGCCGTATTCGATGAACGTCCCGATCGCCGCGTCGACGATGGCATGGTTCTGCCAGAAGGCATATTTCATGTCGCGTTCGATCAGCAGGTGGTTTTCCGGCTCTTTCAGCGCGGCCATCATCAGCGAGTGGCCGTTGCCGATGTGGCGGCTTTCGTCCGACTGCACCGACAGGAAGACGGTCGGCAAGGCATAGTCGCCGTTGCGGGCAGCTTCCGACGGCATGGCAACGAACAGCGTGTTGGTGAACGCGGTTTCGGCCACGACGGTCAGATACATGCAGGCCGCCGTCATCGCGTCGCCGGTCAGGAAGCCTTCGCCGAACTGACGCCCGATGGTGGTGGCATAGCATTTACCGAACGCTTCTTCGGTAATGTCGAAGCCCGCCGGGTCGATGTAGTTTTCCATGTACCACTTCTTCAGGTTCATCTGAATGGTGGAGTGGCGGAATTCATCGACCATCTGCATGGTGAAGCCGGTGCGCAGTTCCTCGCCCGGTGCCAGTCGGCTGACCATCGCCATCGAACGGGCCGCAGAGATTTCCGGGAAGGGGATGATCGCCAGGAACAGCTTCATCCATTCGACCCAGCGCGGCTCGACGTTGCGGAACATGTCGCCGCGCAGGGCGGCATCGAGGGCACCGTAAACCCGGTTGTCCTTTTCTTCCTGCATCGAGAAGTAGGACCGCAGCACCTGCTTCATCGGATCGCGCGGCGCCTTGGTGATCTTGTAGTCGCTGGGGTAGGTCATCGCTTCCTGGACATAGGAAGGATTCCACCCCAGATCGGCGCATTTCTTCGTCGCATCGGCCACCGAGATGCCCTTTTGCGCCGTGATCTTGTTGAGTGTCAAAGTCGACATTGTTGCTCACCTTTTTGGTTAAGGTTGATGTGGGCACGACCGTCGGCAAAGGTCAGAGAACTGCGTTGCGCAGCCATCCAATACGTCGGATCAGTTTCACGGGACGTGAATTTCATTCGCAACGCAGGCCTCCCTTCCTTCGTTCTTGAGCCACCATCGGTTTGCCCCGGCGGCCTTCTTTTTGTTCGATGAGGGACTGTAGGGCGGGAAATTCGGCCCGGCCAAACGGATATTTTTCCGTAACGAACTGCGACAATATGTAACGGAAATTTACGTTTTCGGTTTCTGTCGCATTCTCGCCCAGCGCAGATACCGTTGCGCTACTGGATGAAATCCTCGGTGACTACGGAGCGATCAAGTGCCTGATGCAGCAGCGTTTTCTGGCAGAATGGGCGAGTTGCAGAAACTGCGGATTGCCCTGGTGATTCTGCTCAGCCAGGAGAACTCGAAGCTGCTCAGCCGTCGGCAGCGCGTCGCGGGCAAAGAGATCGAAGTGATGTGTGCGGAGCGCGATCTGGAAGAGGGTGCGGATGTTGAGGGCCGTCAGAAGGCTTTGGACGCGCTCTATCTTGAAGACGTCGCCACGCGGCAGGCTTTGAGCGAAACCGAGCAGGAAATCCAGCGGATGGAGGCTTTGATGAGAAAGATCGACGCCGATATTTCCACACTCTGCCAATCGTAATCAGGCCGATCGCAATGGGGAACATCATGAGAGACGAACGCGCACATCTGCAGCTTTTCGACCTGATTGCGCGTGATTGGCATGTGCCCTCGCCGGTGCAGCAGATCACCTTCAACGCCGACGACAGCGCGGTTGCCTTTGCCAGCATGGATGGCTCTGTCCATCTTGCGGCGACGGCCGACAAGGCATCGCCCACCATCCGCACCCGCCGCGCGCTGGATACCGGACGTCTGACCATCGCCCCGCGCGACAAACCCTTCCAGCCGCTGAAGCAGGCCGATTTCGCGGCCGGGCGCAGTTCCGATGTGGTTCCCTTTGGGCCGACCGGCTTTGCGTTTGCCAAAGACACCGGGAGGATCAACGCACTGACGCCCGGCGGCATCGCCTCGCATATTCCCGCCAGGGCCTCGGCGAAGATCACCGTGCTGGCGGCCTCGCCGGACGGCAAGACCGTTGCCTTTGCCAGCGCGGCACAGGCCTGTGTCTCGCCCGCGGGCGCTGACACGCCGCGCGTTCTTCCGGTGACCGGCCCGGTCACCGCGATGGCGTTTTCGGCCGATGGATCGACCCTCGCCGTGGCCTGTCCCGGCGGCGTCTGGCGCTTTGCGGTGCAAGCCCTGGACAATCCGCCGATCGAGACCGTGCTGGAGGGCACGGCTGTCAGCCTCGTCTGGCACCCCGATGGCGCCTGGCTGACGGGTTGCATGGCGGTTGGCGGCTTCAGCCTGATCGACGTCGCGCAGAACCGCGCGACCGTTCGCGGCAATTTCCCCACCCCGGTGCGCTACGCAGTCTTCGGCCGGTCCACCAACACCGTCGTGGCGTCCGGCGCGTTCCGGGTGGCGGCATGGTCCTTGCAGGATGCGCGGGACGTGATGACCGGCCGCGCCGGACTGGTGCCGGTCAACGCCGTGGCCGCGAGCCCGAACCGCAATCTGGTGGCGGTCGGCTATGCCAACGGGTTGCTGAGCCTGGCGGAAATCGGCCAGCCGTCCGAGATTCTGCTGCGCGAGGATACCGGCGCAGGGATCGCGGCGATGGCGTGGTCGTCAAACGGCAGCTATCTGGCGCTGTCCGGAACCGACGGCACCGCTGCCCTGGTCGAATTCCCCGAAGCCATGTTCAAATCCTGAACGCTCACAGAAAGGCCCATCATGACCGCGCAACAGACCGCCGACCTGACCGACGAGGAAAAAAGCAAAGATGCGTTCTTTCAACGCATTGCCCTGATCGGGGAAGAGATGATTGCGGCCCACGGCCGTGAATTTGCCACCGGCGCCTTCGTTCTGGCCGCCCGCTGGATCAGCGAAGGCCGCATGGGCGCGAAGGTGAAACCCAAGGCGGACCCGCTGGCAACCCAGCGCCCCAGTTGAACCGGCACCGGCCCTTGTGTAACGCTACGTTACAACTTTTTCCCGTCGTCGGGGCCGCCAAGTTCGGATGCATCAGAATCGGCAAGCTGTGATAATCCTCCGAGTCTTCCGCGACAAAGTGACACGGCAGCCGAAACCAGGAGAACGTCACTTGGATATCCACTCAAGACACAGCGGTCCGAGGGCAGAAGACAAGCAGGCCAAGGACCACCTGCGGCGCAATTGGGGCACCATCGAAAAGCTGGCCGATACGCTGAGCGGCGGCAAGTATTCTGCCGACAAGGCAAAGAAGGCCGCCCCACCGCCGCAGGCTCAGGGCTTGATCATCATTGATCAGGCGCGGCCCCGTCTGCCCGATGTGCCGGTCGCTTATCTGCGGATCAGCATCAACGGGCGGGTGGTGCTGGCCGACACCACCTCGGGCCTCCAACTGCATTTTCTGGGCCAGATCAAGCGTGTGAACGGTGACAGGTGTTTTGTGATCGCCACCACGGAAAACGGCTTCATCGCACCGCTCGAACCGGAGCTGTGCGACAAGATTGCCGATCTTGCAAACCGGACCATCAACCGGACCTACTCTGAAGACGACCTTGCAGAAGACATCAAGACGCGGCTGCAGATCGCGTGATTCTACTCTGCCAATGCGGACTTCGGTGGGCGCAGGGACACATCTTGCCAGCATGGCCCGGCGCCGGAAGTTAAGTCCACGGGAGGGGACTTAATGATGAATTCAGACCAGCACACGGCGCTCAGAACTCCGCGCCAGGGGTTCGATTTCGCGGATGTCGACCCACGCGAGACGTCGAAGGCGTGGAACAGATTCCTGTCGAACCGAAACGCCCCGAGCCTGCCGATGACCGGGGTGCGCACGGTCATCTATCAATCCTGGGTCAGGTCGAACACGACCGGCATCAAGCCAGACCAGTTCGCCGCTCCATCGCTGGAACGCAGCGCCCCGCTGGCCAAATCCACCTATGACCAGGCCGAACTGCGCAGGGCGACGCAGGCCACGATGAGCCGCATCGGCGACCTGCTGTCAGGGGCAGAGGCGATGCTGCTGCTGACCGACCGCGACGGCGTCATCCTGGAAACGGTTGGGGACAAATCCACCCTGTCCAAGGCCAACAAGATCAACCTCACCGTCGGTGGCGTGTGGAGTGAACATGCCTCCGGCACCAATGGCATCGGCACCGCGCTGTGGACTGGCCTTCCGGTTTATGTCCATGGCGAGGAACACTTCTGCGAAGGCATGAAATCATGGAGCTGTGCCGCCGCGCCGATCCGTGATCCGATTGACCACAGCATCATCGGCGTCATCAATCTGTCCGGCCTGACCGGGATCTTCCAGAAGCACAACGCCGCCTTTGCCGCCACCGCCGCGCGCGACATCGAGCTTGTGCTGGAACAGGAACAATCGCTGCTCAACATCCGACTGATGGAAGCGATCATCGGCAAGTTTCCGATGGGCGGGCAGGGCCAGCCCGAAAACCTTGCGATCGTGGACCGGTTCGGCAGGCTGATCTTCAGCCGCAACAGCGGTGTTGACGTCGGCCGCTCGGATCGCGATCTGGGCCTCGGGGCGCGCTTTCTGGAACTGCCGGACGGAGTATCCGAGGAAAGGATACGCGCCGCCTTGCCCCGCGAGAACATCTGCGAGGAAATCCGGCTGATCGAAATCGACGGGTCGGTCAAAGGTGCAGCCCTGGTTTTCAAGCCCAAGGGGTTCCTGCGCCCCGTCACCGCAATGTCCCGGCCCGCGGTCCCTCCCTTGCCGGGCATCGAGATCGGCAAGACCGGGCTGAAGATTGTCGGAAAAAGCGATGCCATCCTCGAGGCGCTGGATACCGCCCATCGCATCGCCTCGGTCAATGCCCCCACTCTGATCGAGGGCCAGACCGGCGTCGGCAAGGAATTGTTTGCGCGGCTCATCCACTCCCACATGGACCCGGAAGGCGCCCACCGGTTCCATGCCATCAATTGCGGAGCAATGGTGCCGCAGATGTTTGGCGACAGTCTGCTGCGGCGGGGCGAAACCGGAGAGACGGCCCCGATCTGCCTTGATGAAATCGGTGAAACGACCGCCGACACCCAGCTTTTTCTGCTGCGTATCCTCGAAGAACACATGACCCGCCTTCAGGACCCGCATGAGGGCGAATTCTCTCTGCGGCTGGTGTCCCTTACCAATCGGGTGCTGCTGGATGAGGTCGAGGCCGGGCGCTTCCGCCGTGATCTGTTCTACCGGCTGAGTTCGGTCATCCTGACGATTCCCCCGCTCTGCGCGCGCGGCGAGGATGTTCTGCTGATTGCCGAGTATTACAACCGCAAGATCAGCATCGAGTCCGGCCGCGATCCGCTGATCATCGGGTCACAGGTGCAGGAAGTCCTGATGGCGCACACCTGGCCCGGCAATGTCCGCGAGCTGCGCAATCTGATGTCGGCGCTGCATTGTCTCGCTAAATCGCGCACGGTGGCGCTGGCCGACCTGCCGCTGGAAATCATCACCCCATCCGCGCCGAAAAGTGGCCTGCCGGACGCCGGAACGTCGTCGGATCAGCGTCTGGCCCCTGCGGCCTCGCTCAAGGATGGCGAAGTGATGCTGATCGCGAACGCCCTGCTGCATCACCAGGGCAACATGAGCAAGGCGGCCATCGCACTCGGGATTTCGCGCCCGACGCTGTATCGCAAGATTCAGACCTATGGCCTCAAGACCTCGTAGACCCGGCTTTGACCCGCTGGGGTCTGACGGCATCGACTAGCGCGGAGCCTCCGGCCGGTCGACGCCACGGCGCCGCAGGAGTGCCTGCACCGCTGTCTTGCCGAGGATCACCGCGACCACGATCGCGATCAGCACCACCGAGATCGCCGCGATGGCGGGGTCGATGTTGTCGCGCAGGCCCATCCACATCAGGCGGGGCAGGGTGATCACGTTGACCGAGGTGATGAAGATGGTCACGCCGATCTCCTCCCAGGACAGCACGAAGGTCAGGAACAGCGCCGCCAGCACACCGAACCGGATGTTGGGCAGGATTACCTTCAGGATCCGCGTGCCAAGCCCGGCCCCCATCGCGCGGGCGGCAAGGTCGATGCGGCGGTCCAACTGGGCCAGCGCCACCGTGATCAGCACCACCGCGAAGGGCGCGATCATCACGGCATGGGCCAGTGCCACGCCGGGCCAGGTGTCATAGGCCACAACGTCGTTGACCCGGCTCAGCGTGACCAGGAAGAAGTAGAGCGTCAGCGCCGACACCACCGGCGGCGCCACCATCGGCAACAGCGCGAGGCCCATCAGAAGGCCCGCAAATCGCGGCTTCAGCATCCAGATGCCGAGGCTGAACAGCAGCGCGAGTGTCGTTGCAACCATGGAACTCAGCAGCCCGATGCGAATCGACAGCCACACCGCCTGACCCCAGGCCGGGTTGTCGATCAGCGTCTGATAATGGCGCAGCGACCACGCCCCATGCGGCAGCGACAGATAGCGATTCGGCGTGAACGACACCGGGATCACCGCGATCAGCGGCATCAGCAGGAACACGGCGACAAGCCCGGCGAGGGTGATGGCCAGTCGGCCGGGACGGGTCGCGGTCATCGCGCGCCTCCGGGCCGCACGACGCGCATCAGAAGCGCCAGCAGCACGCCGACGCCCAGCATCAGGATCACGCTGATCGCGGCGGCAAGGCCCCAGTTCGGAATCTGGAAGATGTTGAGGTAGATCAGTTCCGCGACCATCACGCTGCGCCCGCCGCCAAGGATCGCCGGGGTCACGAAAAAGCCAAGCGCGAAGACAAAGACCACCAGCACCGCGCCAAGGATGCCGGCTCCGGTCATCGGCACGAAGACGCGCCAGAACACCGCGGCCCGGCCCGCGCCCATGCCGCGCGCGGCCATCAGCACGCGCTCGTCCAGGTTGCGCATCGCCGAGGCGAGCGGGAAGACCGCGAAAGGGATCAGGTAATGCGTCATCCCCAGCACCACGCCGAACTCGTTGCGCACCATCGTCAAGGGCTCGGTGAGGATGCCGAGCGAGATCAGCCAGTCGTTCAGGATGCCCCGGCCGGACAGCAGCGCAAGCCAGCCGAACGCCCGGGTCAGCACCGAAATCCAGAACGGGATCAGGATGCACAGCTCGACCGCCAGCCGCTGGGCCGGGCTGCCGCGCACCCACAGCAGCGTCACCAGATAGGCGCAGCCGACCGAGCAGACCGTCACCAGCGCGCAGATGCGCAGGGTGCGCAGCAGCACCGACAGGATCAGCGGGTCGCTGAGCGCGGTCTGATACTGGCCGAGGCCGGGTTGCGGCAGCGTCACGCTCCACTGCATCACGCCAAGGAACGGGACAAGGTAGGTCAGCCCGAGAAAAATCAGGAGCGGTCCGAGCAGCAGGGCGGAACGGGCGAGCTTCGGCATGACGGTCTTTCAGGCAGGCAGCGCCGCCCCCGGCGCAGGGTCGGGGGCGGCGGCGATGTCAGGCCGAGATGATCTTGAGGTATTGATCCAGCGCCGGGCCGTAGTTCGTCTCGTACCAGCCCATGTCGAGCGGGATCTGCTTGGCGAAGTTAGCCGGATCGACCGGGTTGAAGCGCGCCTCGGCGGCCGGGATCAGCGCGTCGGCGGCCGGGTTGGCCGGGCCTTGCGCCAGCATCTCGAACATCACGACCTGCTTGGCCGGGTCCTGCGCCGAGGCGATGAACTTCATCGCGTTCGCGGCACCGCCGGGGTTGCCCTTGATCACCGCCATCGCGCCCGGCGCGATCAGACCCTGATCCCAGATGAACTTCACGTCGCCCTTCGAGTCGGTTTCGATCAGCTTGGCGCGGGTCGACCAGATCAGCGCCATCGAGGCGTCGCCGTTCATCAGCAGCGACTGGCTGTCGGCGCCGCCGCCCCAGAAGGCCACGACGTTCTTCTTGAAGTCGGCAAGCTTGGCATGCGCCCGCTTGATGTCGAGCGGGTAAAGCTTGTCGGCCGGAACGCCGTCGGCCAGCAGCAGCGCCTCCCACATGCCGGTGCCCCATTTGTACATCGCGCGCTTGCCGGGGAATTTGGCGATGTCGAAGAAGTCGGCCATGCCCTTGGGCGGGTTGGCGCCGAACTTCTTGGCGTCGTAGGCGATGATGTAGCTGTAGAAATAGCTGGAGGCCGAAAACTTCCAGCCAAAGCCGGGGCGCATCTTGGCCTTGTCCACCACGGCATAGTCGATCGGTTCGATCATGCCCTGCTTGCCCAGCGACTCGGCCGAGAACGGGTCGGCGTCGACGATATCCCAGCTCGGCTTGCCGCTCTTGAATTGGGCCGCGATGCCGCCCTCGGTCGGGCCGGATCCGTCCTGCTTGACGGTGATTCCGGTCGCGGCCTGGAAGGCCTGGCCGTAGGCCTTGTCGTAGGCGGGACCGGCGTCGCCGCCCCAGTTGACGAAGACCAGCTCACCCGAGTCGGCCAGCACCGGCGTGCCGCGCAGCCCGAGCGCGCTGGTGCCCAGCAGCATGGTGGCAAGCTGGGTGAACCGTCGGCGCGTGATCTCGCCGCGCCGGGCCCGGGTCGCAAGGATGTCGAGGCAGTCTTCTTCAAAACGTTCGTTCATGGTCAGTCTCCCCATTGTGAGTTTCGGTTCAGTTTGTTGCCGGCCAGAGTGCCGGGGTCACAGGAAAAATCCTTGGTGCTCGGGCCAACCGGCCCAGACCTCGGTGCCGGCTTGCAGGCCCGTCGGCAGGCTGGCGGTCGGCACCGACAGGATCAACGCCACCTCGCCCGCGCTGCGCAGCGCCATCCGCGTGTCGGCGCCGAGATAGGTCAGGTCGGCGATGCGGGCGCGGATCGCATTTTCACCCGCCGGTTCGGCGCTGTGCAGCCTCATGTATTCCGGGCGCACGGCCAGCAGGCGGGTCGGCGGTCCGGCAGCGGCTGTGGTGCGGATGGCACGGCCCTCGAACCGGGCGACCCCGCCGACTGGATCAAGATCGAGCGGCAGAATATTGATATCGCCAAGAAATTCAGCGACGAACCGGTTCGCGGGGCGTTCGTAGACGACGCGCGGGGCAGCAAGTTGCTGCAACCTGCCATGCTCGAAGATCGCAACGCGGCTGGACAGGGCCAGCGCCTCGGACTGGTCGTGGGTGACGAAAACGAAGGTCGTGCCGGTCTCGCGGTGGAGGCGGCGCACCTCGTCCTGCATCTGGCCGCGCAGGTTCTTGTCCAGCGCCGAGAACGGCTCGTCCAGCAGCAGCACCGGCGGCTCGTAGGCCAGCGCGCGGGCCAGCGCCACGCGCTGCTGTTGCCCGCCCGACAGGCCCGAGGGGCGTTTGTGGCCGTGCCCGCCCAGACCCACCATTTCGACCATCTCGGCCACCCGGCGGCGCACCTCGGCCGGGCTGCGGCGCTGGACCTTCAGCGGAAAGGCGATGTTCTGTTCCACCGTCATGTGCGGGAACAACGCATAACCCTGAAACACCATGCCGAACGCGCGTTCTTCCGCGGGCATCCGGGTGACGTCGCGGCCATCAAGCGTCAGGGTGCCGCTGGTGGCAGGCTCGAACCCCGCGAGGATCATCAGGAATGTCGTCTTGCCGGACCCCGAGGGCCCGAGCAGCGTCAGGAATTCGCCCCGACCGACGGTCAGGCTCACATCGTCCAGCGCCTTGAAGCGCCCGAACGTCTTGCCGATGCCTTCGGCGCCGATCTCGGCGGCCTTGCTCCGTTTCGCCATGCAGTCCTCCGCGACAGGTCGAGCCTAGGGGCGGTGCGCCCGCCTTCACAACCGAAATGTTTTCGCGCCGACGGCAAACAGGATTTGTCGTCTCAGGGCAGCGACCGCGCCGAGGGATGGCCGGTGCCCGGACCGAGGCTTTGCCGCCGCTCGGCGGCGATCCAGCCGCGGAAGGCGCCCACCGCCGAGCTTGCCAGCCGCGTCGGCGGCACCACAAGGTAATAGGCGCGGGTCGAGCGGACGGTTTCCTCGAACGGCCGCACCAGACGGCCTTCGTTCAGCGCGTCCTCGCTCAGCGCGACGTCGCCCATCGCGATCCCTTGTCCGGCCTGCGCCGCCGCGTAGACAAGGTGCATGTCGGAGAAGACGACGCCGGTGATCCGGCGCTCGTCCAGCCCGACCTGCCGGAACCAGCACTGCCAATCCTCGTGGTCCGACAGGTGCAGCAGCCCGCTGCGCAGCACGTCGGCATGGCTCTGCATCCCGCCCAGCCGATTGGCAAGCGCCGGGCTGCACATCGGTGAGGACACCACCTCCTGCAGCAGTTCCACCGCCATGTCGGGCAGCTCGCCCGAGCCGTAAGTGATGAAGATATCAACCTCGGGGTTGTTGATCTCGCCCAGCCGCCGCGGCGTGATGATCGACAGCCGGACGTCCGGATAGGCCGAGGTGAAGCGGCCGATCTTGTTGCACAGCCAGCTTGAGGCGAAGCCCGGCGCGCAACTGATGGTCAGGTCTCCCGCCACGCCGCGGTCGGCATTGCGCAAGGCGGAACCCGAGATTGCCAGCAGCGCCTGACGCACGTCCTGCGCATAGGCACGGCCCTGCGCCGTCAGCTCGACCCGGGTGCCGACACGGTTGAGCAGGCGAAACGCCAGATCCTGTTCCAGCAGGCGCAACTGATGGCTGACCGCGCTGCGCGTCAGGTTCATCTCTTCGGCGGCCTGCCAGACGGTCCCGAGGCGGGCGAAACTTTCCAGCGCACGCAAGGCCTGGGTCGAGGGAATGCGCGACATCGCTTCTCCATGCGTTGACGGCAGTCTTGCAGGAAACGCGCGGCGGTTCCACAGGCATGGTGAAAACGGTTTTCCAAAGCCGGGAAAAGGTTTCACTTTCTGGCGCCGCGCCGACGCGACTAGCCTTGGCCGCAGGAGGTGCCGCATGTCCCGATCCGCAGCCCAGACCGACGCCGTGGCCCATGTCGCCGCGATGGCGACCGAGCTTTCCGACTGGACGGCGCGGATCTTCGATCACGGCGAAACGGCGTGGCGCGAGTACCGTTCTGCGGGATGGTATGTCGAGACCCTGCGCCGCAACGGCTTCACGGTCGAGGAAGGCTCAGGCGGGATGCCCACCGCCTTTTGCGCCGAATGGGCGAACGGCGCCGGGCCGGTGATCGGCATGTATGCCGAATATGACGCGGTTCCGGGAAATTGTCAGGCGGCGGTGACCCATCGCGCCCCGCGCGCGGGGCTGGGATATGCCGCCGGCGGCCACACCGACCCTCATTCCGGCCTTGGCATGGCGGGGCTTGGCGCGCTCTTGGCGACCAAGGCCGCGATGCAGCGGCACGGCATCAAGGGCGGGTTGCGCTTCACCGGCGAGCCCGCCGAGAAGGTGCGCGGCTCAAAGCCGATCCATGCCGCCAAGGGTTACTATGACGGCCTCGCCGGGATGCTGTCGTTCCATCCGTTCTACATGCTGCCGATGTGCAACACGGTGCGCTGGAACACCCACTGCGGCGCGGCCTATGCGATGGTCTACCGGTTCCTGTGCGACACGCCGGAAAGCTGGGGCATTCCCGATGGCGCCCCGATCCCGCAGTCGCATTCCGCCGTGCGCGCGCCCGGCGCGAACGATGCGCTGATGCTGATGTATCAGGCGTCGAAGGCGCTGCGCGAGGCGATGCTGCCGCATCAGGGCGGCTGGTCGATTTCCGAGGCAATCCTGACCGCGGGCCAGGCGACCGCCGACAACCTGCCCGCCGGGCTGGCCGAGGTGCAATACATGATCCGGGTGCCGACGGTGGCGATGGCCGATCAGGTCACCGCCGTCCTCGACCGCAACGCCGCCGCCGCCGCCGCGATGACCGGCTGCCGCTGGGAACGCCACTGGGTCTGCAAATCGCGCCCCGGTCTGGCCAACCACGCCATCGCCCGCACCGTGTGGGAGGCGCTGCAATCGGTCGGCGCGCCGGTCTGGGATGAGGCTGCCAAAGCGGTGGCGCGCGAGATTCAGGCGAACCTTGGCCTTGCGCCGATGGCCGAGCCATTCCTTGACGAGTGCACCCGGCTGATTGCGCCGGAGGCGGCCGAGGCGATCCTGCGCCACGACCTGCCGCCGTCGCAGCTGAACTCCACCTCGGACGACTACACCGACATGACCTGGCACACGCCAACCGCGCGGTTCTACATCGCGCGGCCCGCGCTGAAGGCGCAACCGGGCGGCGGGGCCTATCCCGCCTGGGTGATGAACGCGCTTGGCGGCATTCCGGCCACCATCGACCCGATGGTGCAGACGGCGGCCAAGGTGCTGGCGCTGTCGGCCCTGCGCCTGCTGGAGGATCCGGGCGCGCGCGACGCCGCGATGGCCGAGTTCCGCACCCGCACCGGCGGCGGTGTGGGCGGCACCGACTGGACCGCGCCGCTGTGCGATTACGACCCGCCGATCCATTTCCGCTGGCCCGAATACGTCACCACCCCACGCGGGCGCGGTTGGTGGATCCCCTCCGCCATGCCCGGCGCCTGACCCCAACCCGAACCGGAGAGTGCCATGACCGCCGACCGCTTTTCCCTGCAACGCCGCAACCTCAAGGGTGGCACCGCGCCGCTGCAAGCCTGGGGCTTCCGCAACGAGACCGACCCGCTGACCGACGTGCTGCTCGGCTCGCCCGCGCATCTGCGCCACCTCTCGACCTCGTCGCTGTCGCGCAAGCACCTGCGCGAGGCGCCCAGCAACATCCAGATCGCGCAGGCGCAGCACGCCGAACTGGTGCAGGCCTACGAGCATTTTGGCGTGAAGGTGCACATGCACAAGCCGCAGCCGGAACTGCCGATGCAGGTCTATGCCCGCGACTCCAGCGTGATGACGCCCTATGGCGCGATCATCACCGCGATGGCGAACTGGTGGCGGCGGGGCGAGAATTACGCCGCGATCCGGACCTATGAACAGTTGGGCATCCCGATCTACGACATGGTCACGGCCGGAACCTTCGAGGGCGGCGACTTCAACGTGATCGAGGAGGGCTGCGTGCTGATCGGCTGCGGCGGCGCGCGCACGCAGGAAGAGGGCGCGCGCCAGGTGCAGGGCTGGTTCGAGGCCGAGGGCTGGGAAACCCGCATCGCCTTCATCGACGAATACTATGTGCACATCGACCTGATGGTGGTGCCGATCGCGCCGAAGCTGACCGCCGTTTGTCTCGCCTGCACCGAACCCGGCATCGTCGACTGGCTGCGTGCCAAGGGCCACGAGATCATCGACGTGCCGTTTCAGGATACGATGGCGCTGGGATGCAACTTCATGTCGCTGGGGCGTGACCGGGTGATCGCGCCGACCTCCTCCACGACCCTGATCGCGCAACTGAAGGCACGCGGCTTCGAGGTGGCGGCGGTGGACATGAGCGAAATCTCCAAGACCGGCGGCGGCATCCACTGCATGGCGCAGGCGTTGAAACGCGAGGCCGCGTGAGCCTGTTCGACGATCTGCGCGCGGCGCTGTCGCCCGGCGCCGTGCTGACCGGCGCTGAGGTGCCCGCCGCCGCGCGCAGCGACGCCAGCGACACCGGAACTGCCCTTCCGCGCGCGCTCTTGCGCCCGGCCTCCACCGCCGAGGTTTCGGCGGCGCTGGCGATCTGCACGCGCTACGGCCAGAGCGTTGTCCCGCAGGGCGGCCGAAGCGGCCTTGCCGGTGGCGCCTGTCCCCGTGCCGAGGATGTAGCGCTTTCGCTCGACCGCCTTGCCGCGATCGACGAGATCGACGCCGAGGCCTGCACGATCACGCTGGGCGCGGGCTGCGTGCTGCAAACCGCGCAGGAGGCTGCCGCACGGGCCGGGTTGCAGTTTCCGGTCGATCTGGGCGCGCGCGGCAGCGCCACCATCGGCGGCATGATCGCCACCAACGCGGGCGGCGTAAGGGTGATCCGGCACGGCATGATGCGCGACAACCTGCTGGGGCTCGAGGCCGTGCTGGCCGATGGCACGATCCTGTCGCATCTGGGCAAGGTGCGGAAAGACAACACCGGCTACGCCCTCGGCCAGCTCATCGCCGGGTCGGAAGGCACCCTGGCCGTGATCACCCGCGCCGTGCTGCGGCTTCAGCCGGAGCCTGCTGCGCGCCTAACGGCGCTCTGCGCGCTGACCAGCTTTGCCGACGTGCTGCGCCTGCTCGCGCTCGCGCGCCGCGATCTGTCCGGCCTTTCCGCCTTCGAGGCGATGTGGCGCAGCTATTTCGCGCTCAACAGCGAGGCCGAAGGGCTGCGCCTGTTCGCCGAACCGCCGCCCTTTGCGGTGATCCTTGAGGTCGAGACCGAGGCCGACCCCGCAATGCAGGCCCGTTTTGAGGCCGTTCTGGCCTCGGCGCTCGAGGCGGGCGACATCACCGACGCGTTGATCGCGCAATCGGGGAAAGAGGCGGGGGCCTTCTGGGCGGTGCGCGAGGGGCATCAGATGCACCGGCTGCTGCCCGGCCTGCTGAACCTCGACGTCAGCCTTTCGATCGGGCGGATGGGCGACTATGCCACCGCCGCGTCCGAGGCCATCACGTCGCGCTTTGCCACCGCACGGGTCGATGCCTTCGGCCATGTCGGCGACGGCAACCTGCATCTGTCGATCTGCCCCCCCACGCCGGACGGGCGCGACGCCCACGTGATCGAGGCCATCGCCTACGACATCCTGCGCAGCTTCGGCGGCTCGATTTCCGCCGAACACGGGATCGGCACCCTCAAACGCGCCTGGCTCGGGCATTCGCGCAGCGCGGACGAGATCGCCACGATGCGCCGACTGAAGCGGGCGCTCGACCCGGCAGGCATCCTGAACCCCGGCAAGGTTCTGCCCCCGGCCTGAGCGGCGGTGAACCGCGCCACGGTGGCCACCGGGCCGCCGGCGCGGGGCAGCCGCGTCCCTCACGTCCGGCGGAACGTGAAAAGCTACGCCGCGCGGGCCTCGGCGAAGGACAGCAGCTTGCGGCGCTCCTCGTCCCACAGATGGCGGCGCGCGCAGTCCAGGCTTTGCCGCAGGGTCAGACGCTGGGCGTCCGCCAGTGCGGGATGGTCCCTGAGCACCTCGGACAGGCGATAGAACGGAACCCGGCTGTAGAGGTGATGAACGTGGTGCACGCCGATGTTGGCGGTAAACCAACGCAGCACGGGCGGCAGCACATAGTGCGAACTGCCGCGCAGCGCCGCATCGTGAAGATTCCAGTCGGGCGCCCGTTCCCAGTGGGTATTCTCGAACTGGTGCTGCACATAGAAAAGCCAGACGCCGATCGAAGCGCTGACCAACGTCGTCGGCAGCACGGTCAACAGGACCGAAAGGAGGCCGCCGAACCAGAGCCCGGCCCCCAGCAGCAGCGCGAGGGCGGCATTGGTTCCCATGGCGCTGATCCAGTATGTCCAGCCCGACCGCATCAGCCCGACCGGAAGGCGGTTTTGCAGGAAGAACAGGTAGGCCGGCGCCAGGCCGAACAGAAACAGCGGATGACGATAGACCCGGTAGAGCAGCCGCCCGAGATCGGTCCGGCTGCGAAATTCGCGCACGGTCAGGGTGGACACATCCCCGACGCCGCGTTTGCCAAGGTCGCCGACGGCGGAATGGTGGATCGAATGGGTCCGGCGCCAGACGTCGTAGGGCGTCAGGGTCAGTACGCCGAGGGCCCGACCGATCCAGTCATTGGCGAGTTTGTTCCGGAAGAACGAGCTGTGCCCGCAGTCGTGCTGGATCAGGAAGATCCGCACAAGGAACGCCCCGTTCAAGGCCGAGATTGCGGCCGCCAGCGCGGTGCTGACCGACAGCGACCACCACGACAGCGCCATCAGGCAGGCGAACGGCCCCACCGACATCAGCAGCTCCAAGATGCTTCGCGCATGTGACGGCTCGCGATAGTGGGCAAGGATGCGAACCCAGTACCGTCCACTCTCGGTGTCCAGCGCTGACGGTTGCGCTTCAGGCATGGTCATCTTGATGGCATCCTTCTTTGTGCCCCCTTAACCCCTTTTGCCGACGAATGACATGACGGTTTCGTTTGACCTTCAGCTGCCCCGCCCGAAGCCCTCGGCTTGCTCTTGCGTCCGGCGCGAGTCTGCCGAAGGCGGATTGCCAAACGATGAACGTGGTCGGACGGGGTGCCGTCGTCACGCCCACGGGCCCGCGTTCCGCGCGCGTCGGCGCGGCCGTCGAAGCTGCCCTCGTCGAAAGATCAGGTCCGCAGGCCGCCGCTGCAGCCCTCGACATGGGCTCTGGTCGTCGGGCGCGCGCCGCTGACGCCAATAGGCCCGATGCCGGGGAAACCGGTCATGACCCGGATCGATCAGGGTCCGGATGCCTCGGGCCCGGTCGCCATCAACCCCTCCGGGCACCGGCATGACGTGCCGATTGCCGGGCCGGGCCGGATCCGTCCTCGGCGCCTGACCCCACCCGCCGGTCGGGTCGCCGCAGTCAGACGATGCCCCCGCTCGCGCCCTGCACCGCGGGGCGGACCGCCGCCACCCGTTCGCGGTATCCGGCGGCGCGGTAGGCGGCCACCGGGTCGATCGCACCGCCCGCCTCGGCCCGCGCCATGGCAAGGATCGGCTCTACGTCGGTGCGGAAGGCGGCCTTCAGCGTCGCTGTCGCCATCAGCGCGTCATTGCCCTGCTGATGTCCGTCCAGCGCCGCCCGGTCCACCAGAAGGGCGGCGGCATAGGCCCGCTGCACTTCCATCGCCGAGGCCATCAGGCTTTCGATCGGGTCGGTGACGTTGTGGCTCTGGTCCAGCATGTGCGCGGGGGCGAAGCCCGATTTCCCCTCGGCCGCCACCAGTTCGTTGAAGACCAGAAACAGCCGGTAGGGCGCGACCGAGCCGGTATCCAGATCGTCGTCGCCATATTTCGAGTCGTTGAAGTGAAAGCCGCCGAGCTTGCCCGCCTGGATCAGCCGCGCCACGATCATCTCGATGTTCACGTTGGGCGCGTGGTGGCCGAGGTCCACCAGACAGAAGGCCTTCGGCCCCAGTGTCTGCGCGATCATCAGGTTGGTGCCCCAATCCTGCACCACGGTGGAATAGAACGCGGGTTCATACATCTTGTGTTCGCTGAACACCCGCCAGTCGTCGGGCAGGGCGGCGTAGATGCGCGCCATCGCGTCCAGATACCGCTCGAACTGGCGGGTGAAGTCGGTCTGGCCGGGGAAGTTCGAGCCGTCGCCGACCCAGACCGTCAGCGCCTTCGCGCCGAGCGCGCGGCCGATCTCGATGCACTCCAGATTATGCTCCACCGCCTGCGCGCGGGTGGCGGCGTCGGTATGGCTCAGCGAGCCGTATTTGTAGCTGCGCGCCTGTCCCGGCTGGTCCTGAAAGGTGTTGGAGTTCATCGCGTCGAAGCCAAGGCCCAGCGCCCGCGCCTTGGCCAGCAGGTCGGCGGCGGGGGCCTTGTCCCACGGGATGTGCAGGCTGACGGTCGGCGTGGCCCGCGTCAGTTGCTGGATGACGGCGCAATCCTCCAGCTTGTCGAAGATGTGGCGCGGCTCGCCCGGCCCCGGAAAGCGGGCAAAGCGGGTGCCGCCGGTGCCCACGCCCCAGGACGGGATGGCGACATGGTAGGCCGCCACCTTGGCCTTTATCGCGTCGATCTCGATCCCGCGCCGGGCAAGGCGGTCGCCAAGCGTGTCGTAATCGGTCTTGAGCGCCTTCGCGCGGGCGGCGTTTTCGGCGTCAACAAGGGCGGTGTCGATCATGGTCATGGCTTACCTCGTGAACGCTTGAACATTGCCCGCATCGACGTTGAGGATATTGCCGGTCGATTTCGCCGACAGGTCGGAGGCGAAGAAATAGGTCGCCTCGGCAATATCCTCGGGCAGCACCGACAGTTTCAGCATGGATCGCTGACGATAGTGTTCCTCCAGATCGGCGGTATCCTTGCCATAGGCGGCGGCGCGTTCCTTCAGCCAGTCGCCCGACCAGATCTTGGACCCGCGCAGCACCGCGTCGGGGTTCACCACGTTCACCCGGATGCCCGCGCCCGCGCCTTCCAGCGCCAGACAGCGGGCAAGGTGAATCTCGGCGGCCTTGGCGGTGCAATAGGCGGCGGCGTTGGGGCTGGCGGCAAGGCCGTTCTTCGAGGCGATGAAGACGACCGAGCCACCGAGGCCCTGCGTCTTCAGCACCTTGAACGCCTCGCGGCTGACCAGGAAATAGCCGGTGGACAGGATGTCCATGTTCTTGTTCCACAGCGCGAGCGTGGTGTCCTCGATCGGCGCGGACGAGGCGATGCCCGCGTTCGAGACCAGCAGGTCCAGCCCGCCGAATTCAACCGCCGTCTCGGCATAGGCCGCGATCACGGCGGCCTCGTCGGTCACGTCCATCTTCACCGTGCGCACCACGTCGCGGCCATAGCGCGACGACAGGTTCGCCGCGGTTGCCGCCAGTGCCGCCTCGTCGATGTCGGCCAGCATCACGCAGGCGCCTTCGCGCAGGAACCGTTCCGCCGTGGCCGACCCGATGCCGCCCGCCCCGCCGGTGACGAAACCGATATGGCCCGCGAGCGATTTCGGCTTCGGCATCCGTTGCAGCTTCGCCTCCTCCAGCAGCCAGTATTCGATGTCGAAGGCTTCCTGTTCGGGCAGGCCGCAATACTCCGACACGGTAGAGGCGCCGCGCATCACATTGATCGCGTTGACATAGAACTCGGCCGAGATGCGCGCGGTGGCCTTGTCCTTCGCGAAGGTGATCATGCCGACGCCCGGCACCAGATAGACCACCGCGTTGGGGTCGCGCAGGGCAGGCGAGTCGGCGTGTTTGCAGCGGGCATAATAGGCGCTGTAGTCGGCGCGATAGGCCGCGACCGCGTCGGTCAGACCGGCGAGGGTTGCGGCAACATCGGGCTTGGCGGGATCGAAGGCGACCACCAGCGGGCGGATCTTGGTGCGCAGGAAGTGGTCGGGGCACGAGGTGCCAAGCGCCGCCAGCGGCGCCATCCCCGCGGCGTTCACGAACTCCAGCACCGCAGGCTGGTCGTCGAAATGCCCGACCATGTGGTGATCGCGCGAGATCATGCCGCGGATCGCCGGCATCAGCGCCGCCGCCACCGCGCGCCGGTCGGCCGCAGCAAGGCTTGCATGTTTCGCGCCGCCAAAGATCGTCTTGCCCGCGGTTTCCGTCTCGAACCAGTCCATCGCGCGGTTGATGATGCGCAACGTGGTTTCGTAGCACAGCTTGGCGTCGTCATCCCAGGTGAACAGCCCGTGCGATTCCAGCACGACGCCCTTCGCCTCGGGATGCTCTTCGCAATATTTGCCCAGCCAGAGCCCCAGTTCGAACCCCGGCCGCTTCCACGGTAGCCAGCCGATCTCGTCGCCGAAAATCCGCTGCGTCAACTCGCGCGAATTCTGCGACGCCGCGATCGCGATGATCGCGTCGGGGTGCATGTGATCGACGTGCCTGCGCGGCACATAGGCGTGCAGCGGCGTGTCGATGCTGGCGGCGCGGCTGTTCAGGTTGAAGGTGCAATGGGGCAGGGTGCCCACCATCTCGTCCTCGAAGGCGAGGCCGCGATAGAGGCCCTTCAGCGCCCGCAGCTTGTCCATGTAGAGCGTGGCGAAGCCGTCCATCTTGATCGAGCCGACATCGCCGCCCGAGCCCTTGACCCACAGCACCTCGACCGTTCCGCCGGTCAGCGGGTCGGGCTGCATCACCTTGGCCGAGGTATTGCCGCCGCCGTAATTGGTGATTCGCTTGTCGGAGCCGAGCAGGTTGGACCGGTAGAGCAGCTTTTCCGGCTCGGTCATGGCCTGGGCTTTGCTGTCATCCCAAAGGTTTGCAAGCCGGTTTGCGGTGGCGGTGATCGGCATCCTGTCCTCCCTGTGCGCGACGTTTGGGCCGCGCTGAATTCCCGCCGAATGTGCCAGCCTGCGACGGAATGTCAATCACAAACAATCATATCCAATCATTGTGCAGGTGCAGAAACGCAAATATGATGGAAAATGATTGACACTGATCGGAATCAATGGAAGCTTCAGGGCAGGGAGGACGCGATGCACGAAACCGAACGCCACCGGATCATTCTGTCTGCCGTGCAGGAACGGCCCGTCGCGACCGTGCTTGACCTCGTGTCGCTGACCGGCGCGTCCGAGGCGACGATCCGCCGCGACATCGCCACGCTGCATGTCCAGAAACGTCTGCGCCGGGTGCGGGGCGGGGCGGAATCGATCACGCCGCCGCAATTCGTCGGGCTGGCCGGGCGTCCGTTTTCGGTCAACGAAACCATCGCCATCGCCGCCAAACGGGCCATCGCCCGCGCGGCGGTCGAACTCTGCGCGGACGGCGAGCCGATCATCATCAACGGCGGCACGACCACGTTCCAGATGGTTCACCCGCTGTCGGCGCGCCGGATGCAGGTGTTCACCAACTCGTTCCCGATCGCCGAGCATCTGCTGAAGCATTCCAAGAACACCATCCTGCTGTCGGGCGGTGCGATCTACCGCGAGCAGAACATCATCCTGTCGCCCTTCGAGAATGACGTGACGCGCAACTTCTATGCGCGGCGGATGTTCATGGGGGCGCAGGGCCTTGGCCCGCTCGGGCTGATGGAGGCTGACCCGCTGCTGATCCAGGCCGAACAGAAGCTGATCGGCCAGGCCGACGAACTGGTGGTGCTGGTCGACAGTTCGAAATTCCGCAACCGCTCCAGCCTGATCCTGTGCCCGCTGTCGCGCATCCACGTTGTCATCACCGATGACGGGATCACCGACCGCGACGCCCAGATGCTGGAGGCGGCGGAGATACGACTGATCGTGGTGCCGGTGGGCGCCGCCGACAGGAAAGGCGCCGCGCAGGAGGGATAAGGAAACCCGCGCGGCAAGAAACGCTCAAGGGAGGACCAAATGAGCAACTGGAAGACACTTCTGACCTCGGCCGCCATCGCGACCGCCTTGTTTGCCAACGTCGCCCATGCCGATACCAAGCGGATCGCGGTCGTGGTCAAGGCGCTGGGGATCGGCTTCTTCGACGCCGTCGACAAAGGCGCGGAAGAGGCCGCCAAGCAGCTTGGCGACGTGCAGATCATCTACACCGGGCCGACCAAGACCACGGCCGAGGGCCAGATCGACGTGATCAACGCGCTGATCGCGCAAAAGGTCGATGCGATCGCGATTTCCTCGAACGACAAGGATGCGCTGGTTCCGGTGCTGAAGAAGGCGATGGATCGCGGCATCACCGTGATCTCGTTCGACTCGGGCGTCGCCCCCGCCGGGCGCGAGATGCAGTTGAACGCCTCGTCGACCGAACTGATCGGCAAGATGCTGATCAAGATGGCGGCGGACCAGATGCCGGACGGCGGTGAAGTTGCGGTGCTGTCGGCCTCGGCCACGGCCACCAACCAGAACGCCTGGATCGACGCGATGAAGGCGGCGATGTCGGCCTATCCGAACATCAAGCTGGACGAAGTCGCCTATGGCGACGACATGGCCGACAAGTCCTATCGCGAAGCGCAGGCCCTGATGCAGAAATACCCGAACCTGAAGGCGATCATCGCGCCCACGACGGTGGGCATTCAGGCCGCGGCGCAAGCGGTCGAAGACGCCAAGAAGGTCGGTCAGATCAACGTGACCGGTCTGGGGCTGCCCTCGGAAATGGCGGGCCACGTCCACAGCGGCGCCTCGAAAGGCTTCGCGATCTGGAACCCGATCGACCTCGGCTATGCCGCGACGATGATCGCCGACAACCTGATGACCAAGAAAGCCGAAGCCAAGCCGGGCGCCGTGCTCGACATGGGCCGCATGGGCAAGGTGACGCTGGACGCCAACACCGAGGGCGCGATGGCCGATCCGTTCTTCTATGATGCCAAGAACGTGGACGATTTCGCCAAGATCTTCTGATCGGGCGCATTCCACCGGCCCGGCGCACCTCTGCTGCGCCGGGCCGCCTTCTTCCCCCCTGACCCGCTGGATCAACCCCATGCAAGCGCCTTCCCTTCACCCGGAACCGCCGGTGCTTCGGCTATCGGGCATTTCCAAATCCTTCCCCGGTGTGCGCGCCCTGTCCGGCGTGTCGCTGGAGCTTCACGCCGGCGAGGTGACGGCGCTGGTGGGCGAGAACGGGGCCGGGAAATCGACGATGGTGAAGATCCTGACCGGCATCTATCAGCCCGACGCCGGCACGATCGCTGTCGATGGCGTCGAGACGCGGTTTCCGACGGCTTCGGCCGCGGCGGAGGCCGGGGTGACCGCGATCCATCAGGAAACCGTGCTGTTTGACGAGTTGACGGTGGCCGAGAACATTTTTCTGGGCCATGCGCCGCGCACCCGGTTCGGCCTGATCGACCGTGCGGCGATGGTGCGCGAGGCGCGCGCACTGCTGGCGCGGATCGGCGCCGATCTGGACCCGGCGATCCGGCTGCGCGATCTGGGCATCGCCAACAAGCACCTCGTCGCCATCGCCCGCGCGCTGTCGATCGACGCCCGCGTGGTGATCATGGACGAGCCCACCGCCGCGCTGTCCTACAAGGAGATCGAGGAGCTTTACGATCTGGTCGCCCGGCTGAAGGCCGAGGGCAAGGCGATCCTGTTCATCAGCCACAAGTTCAACGAAATCTTCCGCATCGCCGACCGCTGGACGGTGTTCCGCGATGGCGAACTGGTGGGCGCGGGGCACATGCGCGATGTGACCGAGGGCCAGCTGGTGCAGATGATGGTCGGCCGCCCGGTCGATCAGATCTTCCCCAAGCGCCATCACAGCCTTGGCGCGCCGGTGCTGACGGTCGCGGGCTATAGCCATCCGACCGAGTTCGAGGACATCAACTTCACCCTGCACCAAGGCGAAATCCTTGGCTTTTACGGTCTGGTCGGCGCGGGGCGGTCGGAGTTCATGCAAGCCCTGTTCGGCATCACCCGACCGTCGAAGGGCGCCTGCCGTCTGGGCGACCGGGTCGTGGTGATCCGCTCCACCGCCGAGGCGATCGCGCAGGGCATCGTCTATGTTCCCGAGGATCGCGGGCGGCAGGGCGCGGTCAAGGGCCTGCCGATCTATCAGAACGTGACGCTGCCCTCGCTGCGCCGCACCTCGCGCCACGGCTTCCTGCGGCTGGCGCGGGAGTTTGCACTGACTCGCGAGTACACTGAACGGCTGGACCTGCGCGCCGCGTCGCTCGATCAGGATGTGGCGCTGCTGTCGGGCGGCAACCAGCAGAAGGTGGTGATCGCGAAATGGCTGGCGATGAAGCCGCGCGTGATCATCCTCGACGAGCCGACCAAGGGGATCGACATCGGGTCAAAAGCGGCGGTGCATGTGTTCATGGCGGAACTGGCGGCACAGGGGCTGGCGGTGATCATGGTCAGTTCGGAGATCCCCGAGGTGCTGGGCATGTCGGACCGGGTGATCGTGATGCGCGAAGGGCGGATGGTGGCCGAGTTCGGCAAGGACCGCATGACGCCCGAACGGCTGGTGCGCGCCGCGGCCGGGCTTGCCGACGCCACCGGGGTGGCCGCATGAGCCGCCTGACGACCTCGCGCGAGGCGCAACTGGCGCTGGCGATCCTCGTGATGATCGCGCTGATCGCGGTGCGGTTTCCGGCCTTCGTGGCGTCCGCCAATCTGGCCAATGTGTTCAACGACACCTCGGCGCTGATCATCCTCGCACTGGCGCAGATGGCGGTGATCCTGACCAAGTGCATCGACCTGTCAATCGCCGCCACGCTCGCGCTCTGTGGCATGGTGGCGGCGATGCTGAATGTCGCCGGGGTGCCGCTGGCGGCGATCATCCCGCTGGTGATCCTGCTCGGCGCCGGGCTGGGCGCGGTGAACGGCCTGCTGGTCTGGAGGCTCGACATTCCGCCGATCGTGGTGACGCTGGGCACGATGACGATCTATCGCGGCGTCATCTTCCTGATTTCCGGCGGCAAATGGATCAACGATCAGGAAATGAGCGCGGCGTTCAAATCCTTCCCGCGCGCCGATGTCCTCGGTCTGCCGGTGCTGTCGTGGATTGCGATCGTGGTGGTGGCGGTCTTTGCCGTGCTGATCGGGCGCACGCCACTGGGGCGCAGCTTCTTTGCGGTGGGCGGCAACCCGCATGCCGCCGTCTACACCGGCATCAACGTCGGGCGCACGAGGTTCCTGGCCTTCGTGATCTCGGGCGCGCTGGCCGGGCTGACGGGCTATCTCTGGGTCGCGCGCTATGCGGTGGCCTATGTCGATATCGCGGGCGGGTTCGAACTGGACGTGGTGGCCGCCTGCGTGATCGGCGGCATCTCGATCGCGGGCGGCGCCGGGTCGGTAGGCGGCGCGGTGCTGGGGGCGCTGTTCCTGGGCGTCATCAAGAACGCGCTGCCGGTGATCGGCATCTCGCCGTTCTGGCAGATGGCCATTTCGGGCACGGCGATCATCCTGGCGATCGCGGTCAATGCCAGTCAGGGCCGCACCAAGGGCCGCGTCATCCTCAAATCGGCGGAGCATGTGGCATGAGCCTGTCCGAAACCCCGCACGGCCGACACATCCCGGACCGCCTGACCAGCCCGCTGTCGCGCGCGCTGAAACGCTGGGAGGTGCTGCTGTTTCTGGTCGCGGCGGCGATTTTCGCCGTCAACAGCTTCGCCTCGCCCTATTTCCTCGATCCCTGGAGCTTGAGCGACGCCACCTACAACTTCACCGAAAAGGCGATGATCGCCTTCGCGATGGCCCTGCTGATCATCGCGGGCGAGATCGACCTGTCGGTCGCCTCGATCATGGCGCTCGCCTCGACGGCGATGGGCTTCGCGGTGACGCTGGGCGCCGGAACGCCGGAACTGGTGGCGATCGGCATCGTCGTCGGGCTCGCCTGCGGCGCGTTCAACGGCATGCTGGTGGCGGGGATGGGGCTGCCCTCGATCGTGGTGACGATCGGCACGATGAGCCTGTTTCGCGGCATCAGCTACATCGTGCTGGGCGACAAGGCCTATAACGGCTACCCGGCCAGCTTTGCCTTCTTCGGGCAGGGCTATGTCTGGTGGGTGTTCTCGTTCGAACTGGCGCTGTTCGCGGTGGCGGCGCTGGGCTTTGGCATCCTTCTGCACCGCACCAACTTCGGCCGCGCGATCTATGCGATCGGCAACAACCCGGTGGCGGCGATGTTTTCCGGCATCCGGGTCGGGCGGGTGAAGTTCATCCTGTTCCTGCTGACCGGCGTGATGTCGGGCATCGCCGCGATCTGCCTGACCTCGCGGCTGGGCTCCACCCGCCCCTCGATCGGATTGGGCACGGAACTGGAGGTGGTGACGATGGTCGTGCTGGGCGGCATCAACATTCTGGGCGGATCAGGCACCATTCCGGGGGTGGTGCTGGCGGCGCTGGTGATGGGGCTGGTCACCTTCGGTTTCGGCCTCTTGAACGTGCCGGGGATCGTGATGTCGATCTTCATCGGGCTCTTGCTGATCGGGGTGATCGCGCTGCCCCGGCTTTGGGCCAAGCTCAGGCCGCGGAGATGACGATGGAGAAATACGCCTTCCGGATGCGTTTGAATCCGGGGATGGAGGATGAGTATCGCCGCCGCCACGATGCGATCTGGCCCGAACTGGTCGCGCTGCTGCAAGCGGCGGGGGTCAGCGATTACTCGATCCATCTGGACCGCGAGACGAACCTGCTGTTCGGCGTGCTCTGGCGGCGGGCGGATCACGGCATGGACACGCTGCCCGCGCATCCGGTGATGCGCCGCTGGTGGGCGCAGATGGCCGACCTGATGGAGGTGAAGCCCGACACTGAACCGGTGGCGGTGCCGCTGATCCCGATGTTCCACATGCCATGACCGCGCCGCACCACATCGCCGTCATCGACATCGGCAAGACCAACGCCAAGCTCGCGCTGGTGGATCGCGCGAGCTTGCGCGAGATTGCCGTGGTGACGCAGCCGAACCGGGTGCTGCCCGGCCCGCCCTGGCCGCAGTTCGACACCGAGGCGATCTGGGCGTTCCTGCTGGGCGCGCTGGCTGAGTTTCACGCCCGGCACCGGGTGGATGCCATTTCCATCACCACCCACGGCGCCTGCGCGGCGCTGCTGGCCGCCGACGGGACGCTGGCCGCGCCGGTGCTGGATTACGAACATCCGGGGCCCGATGAGACCCGCGCCGCCTACGACGCGATCCGCCCGGCTTTCGCGGAAACCGGCTCGCCGCGGCTGGCGCTGGGGCTGAACCTCGGCGCGCAACTGCACTGGCAGTTCGCCGTCGATCCGGGCCTGCGCGACCGGGTGGCGGCGGTGGTCACTTGGCCGCAATACTGGGGCCACCGGCTGACCGGCGTCGCCGCGACCGATGTCACTTCGCTGGGGTGCCACACCGATCTGTGGAACCCGGCCGCCGGGGGCTTTTCGACCCTCGTCGATCGGCTTGGCCTGACCGGGCGGATCGCGCCGCCGCGGCGACCGGGTGACATCCTCGGCCCGATCCTGCCGCAGATCGCGGCGCGCACCGGGCTGGACCCGGCAACACCGGTGGTCTGCGGCATCCACGATTCCAATGCCTCGCTGGTGCCGCATCTTCTCGGCCGCAGACCACCATTTTCCGTGGTGTCGACCGGCACCTGGGTCGTCACGATGGCCGTGGGTGGCCTGCCGGTCACGCTTGACGAACGCCGCGACACGCTGATCAACGTGAACGCCCTCGGCGACCCGGTGCCCTCGGCCCGCTTCATGGGCGGGCGCGAATACGAGATCATCCGCGCGGGCCGAGACGCGCCGCCCGGTGCTGCGGGCGTGGCCGAGGCGCTGGCGCGCGGCGTCATGCTGTTGCCCGCCGTCGAGCCCGGCTCGGGCCCGTTCCGTGGCCACCGCATGGCCTGGACGCCAGACACCGAAATCGGCGAGGCGGTTCGCGCCGCCGCGCTGTCCTTCTACCTCGCGCTGATGACGGCGGAATGCCTGTCGATCACCGGCGCCGACGGCCCGATCCTGGTCGAGGGGCCCTTTGCCGCGAACCCCGCGTTTCTCCGGATGCTGGCGGCTGCCGTCGGCCGACCGGTGGCGGCATCCGCCTCGCGCACCGGAACCAGCATCGGCGCGTCGATGCTGTTCGACGGCCCGACCGGCGTTGCCGAACCCGAGCCCGCGTCCGGGCCAAACGCGCAGCGTGAGGGCATGCGGGCCTACGCAAGCTCCTGGCGCGCGGCGGTCGCGGCGCGGAAGGTCTGAACCGCGACCCTGTGCCGGGCGCTGCGGTCAGGCGGCAACGGCGATCGTATGGCGGATCACCAGCGGCTGGCCCGCCGTCAGCGCCACTGCCGTGGCCACCCCCGCCCGCGACAGCGGCGTTTGCCCAACCGAGGCGGCGGTGCCAAGGTCGAAGGCCGCCGCGCAGGGCTCGACCCCCAGCGCGAGGTGGCGACCGTTCCACGGCGGCGCCGTGCGCCCCCGGTTCGACACCCAGAGCATCACCGAGGGCAGGATCGCCCGGTCCCATTCCAGCGTGACCGACCAGCCCTCGGGCGCGTGGTGCAGCGTGAACCGCCCGGAGGCGTGCGGGATCAGCAGCCGCGATTCGGCAGGCTGGGACAGCGGCAGGTGGCTGAAGTCCAGCGTGCCCCCGTCCCGGCCGGGCAGGTGCGCCAGATCGGGCGCGACCGAGTCGGGCGCCAGCGGGCAGGGGTCTTCGCCCGCCTCGGTCGGGTGGGTCCAGACCGGCCCCGGCGCGCCGGGGTCCAGCCGCGTGCCGCCGGGGGTCGCCGATAGCCGGAAGATCGGGTGCAGCGCCAGCGGCAGGCGGCAATCGCGGCGCGGGTGGATCGTCAGCTCCAACGCGACCCGGCCCGGCCCGGCGGGGCGCAGTTCCTGTTCCAACGCCGCCACCGGCCCGTCGCCGGGCCCCTCGAACCGCGCTGACAGGTGATCCGCCGCCGCGGTGACCTGCCAGTTGCCATTCGCCGCCGCGCCGTGCGGCGGGCCCTCGGGGGCGTGGGGAACCCCGGCCCAGCGCGGCGCCAGCGGCCCCGCATCGCCAGTGCCAAACGGCACGCAGGGGAAATCACCGCGCAGACCGCGCAGGATGCCTGGCGCGTCGGGCGGCAGCGCCTCGCCCGCCCAGGGCGCGATCGACAGCGGCTCCACCCACCGCCCATCGGGCAGGCGCAGCCGCAAGGGCGCGACCATGCCGCCAAGCGGCTCCATCGTTGCCGCGCCGCCGTCCCATGTCAGGGTGCGCGCGGTCATCGGCGCAGCGGCGGATGATCGGGCATCAGCTCCGCCAGCGGGCGCAGCCCCTCGGTCGCCGTCGCGCCGGTCAGGCAGGCGGCGGCGGCGCGGTGGCCCAGACGCAGGCAATCGGCCACGCCCCAGCCGTGGTGCAGCCCGAAGATCACTCCCGCGCAGAACGCGTCGCCCGCCCCCAGCGCGCTGACGAACCGCGCCGGGTCGATCGGCGTCGCCTCGGCCCAGTGCGGCCCATCCGCCCCGAGCCAGAGCGAAAACCCTGCCGTGTGCAGCACCACCGTGCCCGCGCCGCCCGCCCGCAGCGCCTGCGCGGCGGCCAGCAGCCCGGCGCGGTCGTCGGCGCCGGCAACGGGCAGGCCCGAGGCGCGCGCGGCCTCGATCTCGTTCAGGAACAGGTGGTCGATGTGCGGCAGCGCTGCCGCCACCGTCTGGCGGAACGCGGCCGTGTTGGCGGATACCAGGTCCACGCAGGTCACCATCCCGGCCGCCCGCGCGCGCGCCAGCAGCCGCGCCGCGCCGGTGCCCCTGGCATCGTCCACCCGGTCCAGCCCGCCCATCAGGTTCAGATAGCCCAGGTAGAAGATCCGCGCGCCGGTCGCCGCCAGCGCCTCGAGCGGAACATGAGCTTCGGCCAGCAGGTCATTGGTGCCCGGATGATAAAAGAAGGTGCGGCTGTCGCTGGGGACGTTCATCACATGGGTATGGGCAGTCGGTGCCGCGTCGGTCTGCGCCAACCAGCGCGTGTCCAGCCCCGCCGCCGCGCAGGCCGTGCGCACCGTCTGGCCGTGCAGATCGGTGCCCAGCAGCCCGACCGGGTGGATCGCCAGCCCGGTCGCGAAGGCGGCAAGGTCGAGCGCCACGTTGGCCGCGCCACCGCCGACCCCGGTCGTCTCGTCGCGGATGATTGCCAGCTCGCTCTTGCCCGGCCAGGCGTCGATGGTGTGAACGATGTCCACGATCCAGTTGCCCGCGCAGACGACGCCGCTCATCCCCTTGGCACCTCGTTCCACAGCGGCAGGGTAGCGTCTTCGTCCTCGTCGATTTCGGCAAACCGGCCAAGGGGTTCGAGGAAGAAGTTGTCATGCAGGTCGTCGTTGCACTGGCTGACCTCGGCGCCAAACACGGTGCCGGTGCCCGCCTCGCCCCAGAACCGGTGCTGCAGCCCGCGCGGAATGGTGATGCTTTGCCCCGCCGTCAGCCGGATCGCCCCGCCGAACGGGTCCACCAGGCGGCCGTCCACCCGCGCCTCGCCCGCAAGGTCCATCAGGCTGCCCTCGCGGGTGAACTCCACCATCAGGTTGCCGCCGCCGCGCACGATGATGTCTTCCAGCTTGACCTTGTGGCAGTGGAACGGGGTTTCCTGATCCTCGCCGACGATCAGCAGCTTTTCGGCATAGGGCCGCTCGGCCGCCACGCCCTGAAGGCCGTTGCGGATGCACAACAGCGTCAGGCCGCGCGACTCGAAGCGGCCCGCGCCGAAGTCGGTCACGTCCCAGCCGATCTGGCGGTGGGCGAGGAACGCCGATTGCCCGGCGTTGGCGCGGTGGTCGGCCAGCGTCCACGTCGCCCAGTCGGGCAGGGCAAAGCGGTAGGCGGCGGCCAGCGCCCGCGCCTCGGCGATGGCGCGGTTGATGCGGGATCGTTTCATGGGCGGGCCTCATAATCGACGGTGACGATGCGGTTTTCGGTGCCCGCCGTCAGCGCGGCGGTCAGGATGGCGTGGTGGTCGGCGGCCTCCTGCGGCGTCACGCAGGGAAAGCCGCGCGCATCGCCGCCCGCCAGTTCATCGACATAGGCCGCCCACATCTGCTGGATCGCGTCGGTGAAGCCGAACTCGAAAATCCCGCCGGTAATGGTGGGGAAGATCGGGGTGTAGCCGAGGTCTTCCACCTGCCAGGCCTGGGTGCCACCGGGGCGGTAGGTCATGAACTGCCATTGGCGCGGCGACTTGGTGGTGAAGCTGGCGCTGCCCGACATGCCCAGCACACGGATCGACCAGGTGTTCGCCTCGCCGGGCGCGATGCGCCAGGTCTTCAGCACCAGCGGGAAGGCCCCGCCCGGCGCCGGAGCCGTCGCGTTGAGGGTGGCGTTGTCCCAGGTGTCGCAAGGGACCGAGCCGCCCTTGCCGTCTGGCCGCGTGGTGACGCGCTTGACGAGGCTCGCCTGCACCGAGGTCGGTCGCCAGCCCAGTCGCAGCGGCACATGCAGCACATGCATGCCCAGATCGCCCATGCAGCCATAGGCGCCGTTGACGGAAGCCATGCGCTTCCAGTTCAGCGGCTTTTCCGGGTTGATGTCGGACGAATGCAGAAACGCCGCCTCCACCTCGATGATGTCGCCAATGGCGCCCGAGCGGACAAACGCCAGCACCTTCTGCGCGCCGGGGTAGAACGGCATTTCCGACGAACAGCGCACCAGCAGGCCGGGATGCGCGGCGATGGCGGCGCTGATGGTGGCGTTCTGCGCGCGGTCCATCCCGAACGGCTTTTCGCCCAGCAGGTGCTTTCCGGCGGCGAGGATGGCCGGATAGATCTCGGCGTGCAGCACATGCGGGACGGCGCAATAGACCGCCTCGACGGCCGGGTTGGCCAGCAGCGCACGGTAATCCGTCACCGCCTGAACATCGCCAAGGTGGCCGGTGAACCAGTCCATCAGCGCGGGGTTGGTATCGCAGACGGCGACGATCTTCGGCTTCGCGCGCGGCGCGTTCAGGTGCATCCAGCGCGCGGCGGCGCTGGCGAATTCGCGGCCCATGAGGCCACAACCGATGATGCCGAAGCCGATCTCGCGCATCACGCGGCCCCCGTCAGCAGGGCCAGCGCCGCCTCGGGGCTGGCGCCCTCGTGCACCACGGCCATCAGCGCGCGGGTCATCCCCGCCGGGTTGGGGTGCTGGATCACGTTGCGGCCATAGACGATGCCGCGCGCCCCCTGCGCCATCAGCGCGGCGGTGCGGGCGAGGATTTCGGCGTCGCTGACCCGCCCGCCGCCGCGCACCAGCACGGGCAACCCCTGCGCGATCTCGATCACGCGGTGGTATTCGGCCACCTCGTCGCAGGGGTCGGCCTTGATGATGTCGGCGCCCAGTTCCGCCGCCTGCCGCACCAGCGGCAGGATCAGCGACAGGTTGCCATCCACCATGTAGCCGCCCTTGGCGTTGTCCTGCATCACCAGCGGCTCCACCATCAGCGGCATGCCGTAGATTTCACACTCGCGTTTCAGCTTGTTGATGTTGCGGATGCAGTCGCGGTGAATTTCGGGCTGGCCGGGCAGCAGCAGAAGGTTCACCACCACGCAGGCGGCATCGAGCACCAGCCCCTGTTCCACCGGGCGGTCGATCACCTCCGAGAACAGCGCCCGCGGAAAGGGCGTGCCGTAGACGTTGGCGACATCGGTGCGAAGCACCAGCGCGGGGCGCGCCTTGCCGGGGATCGCCTGCAGCATCGGCGCGGTGCCGGGCGGCAACTGGATCGCGTCGGGCGCGGCGGCGGCGATGGTGGCGATGGCGGCGCGCATGTTCTCGATGCCGCCCAGAAAGCCGCCCTCGTTGAACATGCCGTGGTCGATCGCCACGTCGAAACAGTTGCCCGACGGTGCAAAGAGGCGGTTCAGGCGGGCGGTCTTCATGGCTACTCCTGCGGTTCGGGCGGTCAGCTCTGCGTAAGCCTCAGCCCTGCGTAAGCCCTCGCCGCGCCGCGGTCAATTTTGCGCCCGCAGCAAGGCATCGGGCCAGTGCGCGGCGATCCAGCCGATCACGCGGGCCGCGTCGGGCGGGTGGGTGGTGTCGATCTCCAGCACCGGGCCGCGCCCGGTGGGGCGCGCACGGGCGGCCAGCGCGATCAGTTCGGGCACATAGTCGTGCCCCGGATGCCCCGGCGCGCGGCTATCGACGCGGGCGGCGTAGCGCGCGCCGATGGTTTCCGGCGGGGCGGTGCACCAAAGCTCCAGCGTCTCGGTGATCCCGGCGCGGGCGAGGCCCGCCGCCAGCACCTCGGGCGGCTGAAAGCCGAACCAGGCGTCGAGGATGAAACTCGCCCCCGGCGCCGCGTCGCGCATCAGATCGAACATCGCGGCGTAGCTCGCGCGGCCGAGGCTGCGGTTGAACAGCCGGTCGCCGGGCGGCAGTTCGGCCAGAAACGGGTCCTTGATCGTGTCGAGCGTCAGCACCGGCCAGCCGGTGGCGCGGGCGAGCGCGGCGGTGACGGTGCTCTTGCCGCTGGCGGGCACGCCGTTCACCAGCACCGCGCGCTTGGGCCGCGGCCGGGGCAGGGCGGCCAGCGCGGCGCCGATCATGCCCGCGTCATCGCCGAGGCGGGCCGCCACCACCGGCGCGTCGAACCACGAGGCGCGCGGCGGCACGGTGGCCAGCGCGGCGACCGCCGCCGCCCCGGCGCCACCGCCCAGCACCACCAGATCGGGCGCGCAGGTGGCGATCAGCGCGTCGATGGCGCGCCGCAAGGGTGCGGCCCAGGCGAGGATCACGGCGCGCGCCACGGGGTCATCCGGGCGGGTCAGCAGGTCTTGCGCCCTGGTGCCGGGGGGCAGCCCCGCCTCGGCCAGATGCACCCCGAAGGCGGTGCCGGAACTGACGGTTTCGACGCAGCCCGCCCGCCCGCAGACGCAAGGCCGCCCCGGCGCCTCCACCGGCAGGTGGCCAAGCTGCCCGGCGGTGCCGCGGCCGCGCAGCACAAGGCCGCCGTCCAGGATCGCGCCGCCGATGCCGGTGCCGATGGTCAGCATCACCACGTTGCGCGCGCCGGTCGCGGCACCGCGCCCGGCCTCGCCCAGCAGGGCCATGGTGGCGTCATTCTCCACCACCACCGGCAGGCCGGTCGCGGCCTCCATCGCAGCGAGGAAATCGGTGCCGGACAGGTCGACATAGCCGCCCGACAGGATGCGGCGGTCGGCGGCGATCACCTGACCGGGCACGCCGATGCCGAGCGCCGTCACCTCGGGCGTGCGCAACGCGGCGATCAGCGCCAGGCAGCGGTCGCGCACCACGGCGGGGTCGCGCGAACTGGCCAGCGCCTGCCGGGCCAGGATGTCGCCCGCCGCCGACACCAGCGCCGCGCGGATATGCGTGCCGCCGATGTCGATGCCGATCGCGGCGGCCATCTCAGGCCGCAGTCGGCCGGTGGCGGGCGATCACCGCCTGAATCTCGCGCAGCCGCGGCACCGCGATGCTTTGCAGCCGTTGCCGCTGCACCGCCCGGTCGAGCGAGATGCAGTCTTTCCACAGCGACCGCCCGGCGATCACACCCGAGGCGCCGTTGGCCATCGCGATCTCGACCTGACCGAGGAAGGTCGCGTGATCGACCCCCGCCGACAGCACCGCCCACGGCACATCCCCCGCCATCGCGGTGACATTGGCGCAGGCTGCGGCGGTGCCGGGAAACGGGATCTTCAGCACCTTGGAGCCCAGATCGAGGCAGATCCGCGAGCCGCCCTCGATCAGCGACGGCACCTTGGCCGCGTAATCCTCCTTCGCCTCGCCATCGAGGGCATAGGTCAGGAACTCGACCACCAGCAGCAGGTCTTCCGCCGCGAAATCGGCGAGGCAGGCCTGCAGGATCGCGATGTTGTGGGTGTTGGCGGCGGGGGTGTCGGAGCGCAGGTAGACCATGATCTTGCCGCCCGTCGCGCCCATCTCGCGCACCCGGCGCGCGGTGATGCCGGGGACCAGCTTCGACAGCCGGTAGCCCTCGGGCGACAGATCCCAGCCCGAGGCGTCCAGCCCGATCAGCAGCGCCGTGGTGCGGTGCAGGAAGCCGCCGTCGATGATCCGCGGCACCGCGCAAAGCGGGTCGATCAGCACGCAGGAGGCATGGCGGGCCAGATCGCGCGCGATGTCGATCTTGGTGTCGCCCAGCACGTCGTTGGAGATCGCGACCTGCGCCTCGGGTGTGGTGGCCAGCAACTGCCGCATGCCGCCGCGCTGGTCGCAGGCGATCACCATCATCGCCCCGTCATCGCCGCAGATCTGCTGATAGCCGCGCCGTTCGGCGGTGGTCATGCGCGTCATCGAACCCTCCCTGGGGTGCCCGGATGCGGGCAGGGCGGAAAGGCCCCGGCTTGCCGCCCGCTGTCCGACAGATCGCAGTTGTCAGATTTGGACGATTGCGCGATAACCTCACCTGAAGATCGCTGTAACACGTTGCAGAAAGGAATTGCAACTGTCTGATCAAGACGCCTCGGCTGTCGGCGAAACGCGGGCAATGCTCTACACCGTCGCCAAGCTGCATTACGAGGCCGACCTGCCTCAGGTGCAGATCGCGCGCCAGCTTGGCCTGTCGACCGCGACGATCTCGCGGCTGTTGCAGCGCGCGCGGGCCGAGGGGATCGTGCGCATCGAGGTGCGCGACCCTGTGGCGCCGGATGCGCTTGGCGCGCGGTTGGCGCACCGGCTCGGGCTGCGGCGGGTGGCGGTGGTCGATGCGCCCGCGATCGGGGCGCTGGCGCTTTTGGTTAATCCCCTGGCGGCGATGCTGAAGGCCGAGGGGCTGGGGCCGGGCTCGGTGCTGGCCATCGGCTGGGGTCGCACCATCCGCGCGGTGATCGAGGCCGGGTTGCCGCCCTTGCCGGGCGTCGTCGTGGTGCCCGCGACGGGGGGGATGCAGCAACAGGCGCCGCACTTCCAGATCAACGAATTCGTGCGCATCGCCGCCGACCAGATGCAGGGCACGCCGCATTTCCTGCACGCGCCCTACCTGCCCGCCGCCGACGCGCGGCTGAGCTTCCTGGCCGACCCGGCGATTCGCGACACCGTCGCGCTGTGGGACCGGATCGACGTCGCGGTGGTGGGGATCGGGCTGCCACACATGCTCAACCCCCCCGAGGCCAGCGTGGCCACGGCGAGCGAGCAATCGCTGCTCACCTCGCAGGGCGACGTGATCCGGCACTATTTCGACTCGGCCGGACGGATTATCCATTGGGAGGGCGAGGACCGCATGATTGCGGTCTCGCCCGACCAGTTGCGCCGGGCGCGCCTGTCGATCGGGGTGGCTGCGGACGAGGCGAAGGCGGGCTCGATCATCGGCGCGGCCCGCGCCCGGATGGTGAATGCGGTGGTCACGGACGTGCGCACCGCCGAGGTCATGCTCGACCTGCTCGACGGGCAATCCGCCGGGTGGAAGCCTGCACCCGAAGCCTGAAATCTATTTCAGCAAAGAATTTCCTTGACGCGACGACGGTCTCGCCGTGTAGTTGTCGCACGTAAACCGAGGCCGCCGTACCGATCCGAAGCGAGCGGGCGGGGCCTCATCGGGAGGAGTTTAGGATGAAGCGCCGCATATTTTTCGGGACAGCCGCGGTCGTCGCGCTGTCGAGCGTTCTGAGCATCGGGCCGATTGTCAGCCCCGCCCATGCCGACGCCAAGAAATTCACCATCGCCCTGATTCCGGGCCTGACCACCGACGCGTTCTACATCACCATGCGCAAGGGCGCGCAGGCCGCGGCCGATGCGCTGGGCGTCACGCTGGTGTTCCAGGGCGCGCCCGACTTCAACCCGGTGACGCAGGTTCCGGTGCTTGATGCCGTGATCGCGCGCCATCCCGACGCGATCCTGATCGCGCCGACCGACAAGGTCCAACTGGTGCAGCCGCTGAAGAAGGCCGCCGACGCCGGCATTCCGGTGATCACCGTCGATACCTTCATCGGCACCGGCCACTACCAGACCGGCGCGGGCGATGCCGACTTCCCGCTGTCCTACATCGCGTCCGACAACGTGCTGGGCGGCGAGATCGCGGCGCGGGCGCTGGCCAACGCGATCGGCGGCGAGGGCAAGGTCTATGTCTCGAACGTGAAGCCCGGCATCTCGACGACCGACCAGCGCGAGGAAGGCTTCAAGGAGGCGATGAAGAACGAGTTCCCGAAGATCACCGTGCTTGAGACCCAGTTCAACGACGACGACGCCAACAAGGCCGCCTCGCAGTTGCAGGGCGTGCTGGCGCGCAACGCCGACCTCAAGGGCGTGTTCGGCGCCAACCTGTTCTCGGCGCTCGGCGCCGCGAACGGCGTCAAGCAGGCCGGGCAGACCGGCAAGATCCGGGTCGTCGCCTTCGACGCGCCGACCTCGATCGTCGACAACATCAACTCGGGCCTCGTCGACGTGGCGATCGCCCAGCACCCGGCCGAAATCGGCTATTACGGCGTGGTCTCGGCCTATGCCCACCTGACCGGCAACTCGATCCCGGTTGCGATCGGCACCGGCTTCACCGTGATCGACAAGGCGAACGTCGCCGACCCGAACGTGGCGAAGTACATCTACTCGAACTGATCCGCGTGACAGCGGCGGCTCCGGCGCAACGCCGGGGCCGCCGTTTCGCCTGACCCTGCGGTTGCCAAGCACCCAGGGGCCAAGACATTCCCGGTTTCGAGGGCCTTCAATGACATCTTCCCAGCCCCCCGGCAGCACGGCCAGCGCCGTCGCGCCCCCGGCTGACCATGCCGAGCGCCCGCTGAGCATCGCCCAGCGCATCGCCGAGTTGCGTGCCTGGCTCTTCCTCGCGGCGCTGATCCTCGGGTTCGAGGTCTGGTCGCGGCTCAGCTTTGGCGGCAGTTTCATCGCCAACCCCTACAACGTGCAGTCGATCGCGATCTTCGCGGTGGCGCCGCTGCTGCTGGCAACGGGGCAGACCTTCGTCATCATCTCGGGCGGAATCGACCTGTCGATGGGCTTCATCATGGGGCTGGCGGCGGTCGTCGCGGCGCATGTCACCAACTGGGCGGGCGGCTCGATGGGGCTGGTCTGGGCCGCGCTGTTCGGCACGCTGGTGGCGGTGGCGATCGCGATGGTGCCGGGGATGGTGAACGGCCTGCTGGTGTCGCGGCTGCGGGTGCCGCCGTTCATCGGCACGCTGGGGATGTACGGCGTGGCGCGCGGCGCGGCCTTCCTGGTGGCGGGCGGCACCACGGTGCCGGTGGGCAACGAGGTCTTCGCCACCATCGGCAACGGCCGCATCTGGGGCATTCCCTATGTGGTGCTGATCACCGCCGTGTTCGTGCTGATCATGCACTACCTGCTCAGCCAGACCCGCTTTGGCCAGCACAACTACGCCATCGGCGCCAATGAACAGGCGGCGCGGCGGGCGGGGATCGACATCAAGGGCCATGTGCTGAAGCTTTACATCCTGTCGGCGGCCTGCGCCGGGCTGGCGGGTGTGCTCTATTCCGCGCGGTTCAGCGCCGGGGCGGCGCAGGCGGGCGAACCCCTGCTGCTCGACTCGGTCGCCGCGGTGGTGATCGGCGGCGCCAGCCTCTTTGGCGGCTCGGGCACCATCCTGGGCACCGTCGCGGGGGCCTTCGTGATCGCCGTGATCCAGTACGGCCTTGTCTTCATCAACGTCGAGCCGTTCTGGCAGTTCATCAGCGTCGGCATCGTCATCATCATCTCGGTCCTGATCGACCAGGCGCAGCGGCGCTTCAGCGGAGGGCGGCAGAGTGAGTGACCAAGGGCCCCTGCTGGAAGTGCGGCACCTGTCGAAGAACTTCGGCCCGGTGCAGGCGCTCAGCGATCTGTCGATGCAGGTCTTCCCCGGCGAGGTGGTGGCGCTCGCGGGTGACAACGGCGCGGGCAAGACCACGCTGATCAAGGCGATCTCGGGCGTCTACAAACCCTCGTCGGGCGACATCATCCTGCGCGGGCATCCGGTCAGCTTCGCCTCGCCGCAGGATGCCCGCGATCAGGGCATCGAGACGATCTATCAGGACCTGTCGCTGGCCGACAACCTGTCGATCGGCGGCAACATCTTCCTGGGCCGCGAGCCGATGCGGCGGCTGTTCGGCTTCCTGCCGGTGCTCGACCGCGCCAGGATGGCAAAGGCCGCGCAGGAAACGATGGCGCTGCTGGATTTCCACGTCAACCGGCTGGAGGCGCCGGTCAGCAACTTCTCGGGCGGGCAGCGGCAGGCGGTGGCGATCGGCCGGGCGGTGTTCTGGAACGCGCAGATCCTGATCATGGACGAGCCGACCGCCGCCCTTGGCGTGCCCGAACAGCGCAAGGTGCTGGCGCTGATCAAGCAACTCAAGGCGCAGGGCCGGGGCGTGATCTTCATCTCGCACAACATGCAGGACATCTTCGCGGTGGCCGATCGCATCGTGGTGCTGCGGCGCGGGATCGAGGCCGGGCAGCGCCGGATCAGCGAGACCAGCCAGGACGAGGTCATCAAGATGATGATCGGCGGCTGAGGCGGCATCGTGTCAGGTGCGGTCGTGGCCTCCCTGGGCGAGTTGCTGGTGGAATTCATCTGCACCGAAACGGGTGGCCACAACCTGCGCCCCTTGCCCTATGTCGGCCCCTTCGCCAGCGGTGCGCCCGGCATCTTCATCGACCAGGCCGCCCGGCTCGGCGCGCGCGGGGTGTTTGCGGGCGCGGTGGGGGAGGATGCCTTCGGCACCGTGCTGCGGCAGCGGCTGACCGGCGCGGGCGTGTCGGAGACGCTGATCCGCACCGTGCCGGACCTGCCCACCGGCACCGCCCATGTCAGCTACAACGCCGATGGCAGCCGCGAATTCGTGTTCAACATCGCGCAGTCCGCCGCCGCGCAGTTCCCCGACGGCGCCGCGGCGGTGGCGGCGTTCCGCGCGGCCGGGGCGCAGGTGATCCACGTTTCGGGCTCCACCCTCGGCGATCCGGGGATGCGGGGCCGGGTGATGGCGATCGTGCGCGCGCTGAAGGCGGGCGGCGTGGCGGTGTCGTTCGACCCCAACATCCGCACCGAACTGATGACCGATGCGGGCTACATGACGGCGGCGCGCGACCTGCTGGACCTTGCCGACTACGTCCTGCCCAGCGATGCCGACGCGGCACTGCTGTTTCCGGGCGCGGCATTCGGCGACTGGTCGGCCTGGTTGCTGTCGCGTGGCGCCCGTGTCGTGGGGCTGAAGCGCGGCGCCGACGGGGCCATCGCACGCGATGCGGTCGGCCAGCACGCGCGCCCCGGCCACCCGGTTGACGTGGTCGATCCGACCGGCGCGGGCGATTGCTTCTGCGCCACGCTGGTGACCTGCCTGCTGCTGGGCGACGATCTTGCGGGCGCACTGACGCGCGCCAACGCGGCGGGGGCGCTGGCCGTGGGCAAGCTTGGCCCGATGGAGGGCAACAGCACCCGCGCCGAAATCGACGCCTTCCTCGCGGGGCGGACATGAGTCGGTTGGTGGACCATCTGGCGGCGGGGGGCGGCCTGCCGTCTTGGTGCACCGCGCACCCCGACACGCTGACCGCGATCCTTGCCCGCTACCGCGACGATGACGCGCCGATCCTGATCGAGGCGACCTGCAATCAGGTCAACCAGACCGGCGGCTACACCGGCATGACCCCGGCCGATTTCGTGGCCTTTGTCAGGGCCTTGGCGGGTGATGCTCAGGTCGATCCGGCGCGCCTGATCCTGGGCGGCGACCACCTTGGCCCGAACCCCTGGAAGGCCGAACCCGCCGCGCAGGCGATGGCAAAGGCGCGCGCGATGGTGGCGGCCTATGTCGCGGCGGGGTTCGAGAAGATCCACCTCGACGCCTCGATGGCCTGCGCCGACGACGGTGTGCTGGCCGAGGAGGTGATGGCCGCCCGCGCCGCCGACCTGTGCGCGGTGGCCGAGGCATCGGGCCGACCGCTGGCCTATGTGATCGGCACCGAGGTGCCGGTGCCCGGCGGCGAGACCGAACGGCTCGACACGCTGGCCGTGACCCGCCCCGCGGCGGTGCGCCGCACGCTCGACCTGCACCGCGCGGCCTTCGTGGCGCGCGGCCTTTCCGCCGCCTTTGACCGGGTGATCGGCGTCGTCACCCAGCCCGGCGTCGATTTCGGCAACGATCACGTCTATGCCTTCGACCCCGCCAAGGCCGCCGACCTTTCCGCCCTGCTGCCCGGCCTGCCGACGTTCGAGGCGCATTCGACCGACTACCAGACCGGCCCGGCGCTGGCGGTGCTGGTCGCGGGCCATTTCCGCATCCTGAAGGTCGGGCCGGAACTCACCTTCGCCTTTCGTCAGGCCGCCTTCGCGCTCGAACGGATCGAGGCGGCGCTGGAGGTGGCGAACCCCTCCCGCCTCACCGCCACCTTGCAGGCCGCGATGCGCGCCGCCCCGGCCCAATGGCGCGGCCATGTCGCGCCGGGGCCGCGCGAGGCCGAGGAGATGCTTTACGGCCTGTCGGACCGCGTGCGCTATTACTGGCCGGTGCCCCCGGTGCGGAAGGCGTGGGATCGGCTCTGCGCCAACCTGCGCGCCGCGAACCCCGCGCCCGGCCTCGTCGCGCAGGCGTTGGGCGCGCTGGTGGAACCGGGCGATCCGGCCACCTTGCCAGACCGCGCCGTGGGTCGGATGGTCGGGCAGGTCGTCACCAGGTACCGCACCGCAACAGGAGGCTGAGATGCCGAAGAAGGAAGACCGCCTGCTGCGCGTCGGCGTGCTGGGCTGCGGCCCGATCGCGCAGGCCGCGCATTTCGAAAGCTGCACCAAGGCGCGCAACGCCGAGCTTTACGCGATCTGCGACGTGGCCGACGATCTGCGCGCCCGCATGGCCGCCACCCACGCCCCGCGCCGCAGCTTTGCCGATTACGACGCGATGCTGGCCGACCCCGAGCTTGAGGCGGTGATCATCGCCACCTCGGACGCCTTCCACATCGAGGCCGCGCGGCGGGCGCTGGAGGCGGGCAAGCATGTGCTGTGCGAAAAGCCGCTGGCAACCGCGGTCGAGGACGCCGAGTCGCTGCGCGCGCCGCTGGCCGCGAGCGGGTGCCGGTTGCAGGTCGGACACATGAAGCGTTTCGACGCCGGCTTGCAGGCGGCGAAGGATTTCATCGACGGCGAGATGGGTCCGATGGTGGCGCTGAAGGCCTGGTACTGCGACAGCACGCACCGCTATGCGATGACCGACGCGGTGCAGCCGTTGATGGTGACCAGCGCCGGGGTGAAGAAGCCCGCGGGCAACCCCAAGGCCGACCTCGACCGCTATTACATGCTGGCGCACGGCAGCCATCTGGTGGATACCGCGCGCTATTTCGCCGGGCCGCTGGTGGCGGTGGAGGCGCGGCTCGCGAACCGCGGCGGGATGCACTGCTGGTTCGTGGATGTGGAATTTGCCAATGGCACGCTCGGCCATCTGGACCTGACCGTTGCGGTGCGGATGGACTGGTTCGAGGGGTTCCAGATCTATGGCGCGAACGGCTCGATCCTGGGCAAGACCTACAACCCGTGGTATTACAAAACCTCCGAGGTGGACATCTTCCACGAGGCCGAGGGCGGCTCGCGCCGGGTGCTGGGGGCGGATGGCCACTTCTACCGCCGCCAGTTGGAGGGCTTCTCCGAGGTGATCCTGTATGGCGCGCCGATGACCGGCGCGGATCTGGAGGACGGCATCGCCTCGGTGCGCGCGATGGTCGCCATCGCGCAATCGGCACGGTCGGGGCAACCCGTGCGGCTTGATGCGGCGGAGGGCGAGGTCTGATGCGGCTGGGGATTTTCGCCAAGACGTTTCCGGGGGCCGATCCGCAGACGGTGCTGCGCGCGGCGGCGGGCGCGGGTTACGCGGCGGTGCAGTACAACATGGCCTGTTCCGGCCTGCCCTCGATGCCGGACGCGATCGAGGAGGCCACCGCTTTCGCGGTGGCAAACGCGGCGCGCGCCACCGGCGTGGCGGTGGCCGCCGTGTCGGGCACCTACAACATGATCCACCCTGATCCGGCCGTGCGCGCCCAGGGGCTGCGTCGGCTGGGCGCGATCATCGCCGCCGCGCCCGCGATGGGGGCGGGAATGGTGACGCTCTGCACCGGCACCCGCGACGCGGCAGACCAGTGGCGCACCCACCCCGACAACGGCACGCCCGAGGCCTGGGCCGACCTTTTGGCCGAGATGGGCAAGGCCGCGGCGCTGGCCGAGGCGGGGGGCGTGACGCTGGGGATCGAGCCGGAACTGGCCAACGTGATCGACAGCGCGGCCAAGGCGCGGCGGCTGATCGACACGCTGCACAGCCCGGCGCTGGTGATCGTGCTGGACCCGGCGAACCTGGCCGAAGTGGTGACCCCCGCCGAACGGCGCGACATCGTGGCCCGCGCGGTGGACCTTCTGGCCGACCGCATCGCGATGGCCCATGCCAAGGACCGCGCCGCCGATGGCGGCTTTGCCACGGCGGGGCAGGGCGTCGTCGATTTCCCGCATTTCATCGGCTGCCTGCGCGCGGCGGGGTTCGACGGCGATCTGGTCACCCACGGGCTTTCGGCGGCCGAGGCGCCGGGCGTGGCGGCCTACCTGCGCGGTCTCACGGCATGACGCCCACCGGCTGGCTGATCCGCGACGGCTTGCGGCTGGCGGTGCATGACGCGGGCGGCGCGGGGGCGGCGGTGGTGTTCCAGCACGGCCTGTGCGGCGATGCGGGGCAGACGGCCGAGGCGTTTCCCGCCGTGCCGGGCTTCCGCAGGGTGACGCTGGAGTGCCGGGGGCAGGGCGCGTCGGACATGGGCGCGGTGTCGCTGGCCATCTTCGCCGCTGATGTGGCGGCGCTGGCCGAGGGGCTGTCGCCGCCGCTGGTGATCGGCGGCATCTCGATGGGCGCGGCGATTGCGCTGCGGCTGGCGGTGACGCGGCCCGATCTGGTGCGCGCGCTGATCCTGGTGCGCCCGGCCTGGGGGGTGGACCCCGCGCCGCCCAACATGGCGCCGAACGCCGAGGTCGGGGCCTTGCTGGCGTGCCTGCCGCCCGCCGAGGCGCGCGCGGCCTTCGCGGCCAGCGCCACGGCGCGGCGGCTGGCGGCTGAGGCGCCCGACAACCTCGCCTCGTTGCTGGGCTTTTTCGACCGCGCGCCGCAGGACGACACCGCGCGGCTGCTGACCACAATCTCCGCCGATGGCCCCGGTATCACCGAGGCCGACCTGCGCGCGCTGCGCCTGCCCGTGCTGGTTTGCGGCACGGCCGAGGATGCGATCCACCCGCTGGCGCTGGCCCGCCGTCTGGCCGCGCTGATTCCGGCCTCGCGGTTCATCGACCTGCCGCCCAAGGGCCGCGACAAGCCCGCCCATCTTGCGGCGCTGCACGCCGCCATCGCCGCTTTCCTCAAGGAGGTCTGACATGCCCCGCCCCGCCCCCGGCTGGACCCACCGCCTGCCGCGCAATCGGCTGATCGCCGAGTTTTCGATGTGGTCGGCCGACCTGATCCGGCTGGCCGACGATCTGGCCCGCATCGCGCCCCATGCCGACGTGCTGCACATCGACGTGGCCGACGGGCATTTCGCCCCGGCGCTGCTGTTCTTTCCCGATCTGGTGGCGCGGCTGCGGGCGCAAACGGTGCTGCCGATCCATGTGCACCTGATGGTGGCCGACGCGATCCTGCTGGCCCAGATCGACCAGTTCGCCGAAGCGGGCGCCGACCTGATCAGCCTGCACGCGGAAAACGGCGCGATGGTGGAACCGGGGCTGGACCGGATCGCGGCGCACGGGCTGGCGGCGGGCATGGTGCTGCGCGTCGAGACGGCGGTGGAGGCAGCGGAACCCTGGTTGGACCGGCTCGATTTCCTGACCCTGCTGGGCACCGCGATCGGCGTCAAGGGGCAGGGGCTGGACCCCACCGCGGGCGACCGGCTGCGCCATGCGGCGGCGCTGATCGAAGGCTGCGGCAAGCGCATCGTGCTGGCGGCGGATGGCGGCATCCGCGACACCACGGTGCCGATCCTGCGCGCGGCGGGGGCGGAAACCGTGGTGCTCGGCTCGCTCGCCTTCGGCGCGCCCGATCTGGCGGCGCGGATGGCCTGGCTGGCGGCGCTCTAAAGCGAATTGCGTTCATCTTGAATCAGAATTCGCCCCAAGGTTTGGGCGAATTCTGATGTCCTTGCGTCAGATGGAACGCAATTCTCTCTAGGCTCAGCGGTCGGGCGGCAGCAGGCCGAGGCCGCGCAGGTAGATGCCGATGCCGGCTTCCAGCAGTTCCTCGGGCGGGAAGGGCGAGCGCAGGCCGGGGCCGCCGCGCGCGAACAGTTCCACCACGCCGTGGCTCATCGCCCAGATGTGCGCCGAGAACATCGAGGGCGGCGGGCGCTTTTCCGGCGGGATATGTTCCGACAGCTTCGCCGCCGCCCGTTCCAGCACACCGCGCGCCCGCATCGCCGCCGCCGCCAGCGCCGGGTTGGCGTTGAGCGACACCCCGCTTTCGAACATCGCCATGTAGTGCCCCGGATAGCGGCGGGCAAAGGCGAGGTAGGCGCGCCCGGTCGCCTCGAACGCGGCTAGCGCCGAGGGTTTGCCGTCGTTGTAGGCGTATTCCATCAGGCTGGCAAAAATCTCGTAGCCCTGCCGCGCAGCCTCGGCGATCAGGTCTTCGCGGCCCGCGAAATGGCGGTAGACCGCGGCGGGCGTCACCCCTGCGGCCTTGGCCGCTTCGGACAGGGTAAAGCCCTGCGGCCCCTTTTCGGTGATCAGCTGCAGCGTCGCATCGACCAGCGCCTGGCGCAGGTTGCCGTGGTGGTAGCCGGCCTTAGCCATGCAGAAGGTCCGGGCCTCCGCAGATCGTCGCGTCGATCTCGCCGATCGCCACCGTGTCCTTGCCGCGATAGTCGAGCTTGCGCAGGATCGTCTGGGCGGCGGCAATGCGGGCGCGCATCTTGTCGTCCGACAGGATCACCGTCCAGGGCGTCGCCGGCCGGTGCGAGCGGGTAAGCGTGTCGGTGATGGCGGTGGTATATTCGTCCCAGCGCCGCAGCCCGTCGACGTCGATCTGGCTGAGCTTCCATTGCTTGACCGGATCGTTCTCGCGGTCCAGAAAGCGATTGAGCTGCTCGGCGCGGTCGACCGAGAGCCAGAACTTGATCAGCACCAGCCCTTCCTCGACCAGCATCGCCTCGAACGGCGGCAACTGGGTGAAGAAATGCTCGCGCTGCGTATCGGTGCAGAAGCCGAAGACCCTCTCGACCACGCCGCGGTTGTACCAGCTGCGGTCAAACAGCGCCATCTCGCCGACCGAGGGCAGACGCTCGACATAGCGCTGGAAATACCACTCGCCGGTCTCGCGCTCGGTCGGCTTGGGCAGCGCGACGACGGCGCAGGTGCGCGGGTTCAGGTCTTCGGTCAGCGCCTTGATCGTGCCGCCCTTGCCGGCGGCGTCGCGCCCCTCGAACAGCATGACGATCCGCTTGCCGGTGGCGCGCAGGTCGGCTTCGAGCTTGGCAAGCTCGACCCGCAGGATGCCCATGTGCGCGGCGTAGTCCTTCTTGCCCATCTGCTCGGCATAGGGATAGCTTGACGACGGGATGAAGCCCGCGCCGCCCTTCTCGATCGCCTTGCGCACATGGCCGGGCGCGTCCTCCTTCAGATATTTCGTGATAGCGCCGTTGAAGGGCAGGTCCATCGTGTCACCTCGTTACCGGTGTCGCCAGTATGGCGATTGGGCGGGTCAGCGCAATCCGGCGCGGGTGGCGGCGCGGTGAATGGCCGCGATCACCGCCTCCGGGTGGGTGTGGTGCGGCATGTGACCCGCCCCTTCCAGCCGCACGAGGTTGGCACCGGGGATTTGCCGGGCCAGCGGCTCGGCGTGCACGTTTAGCGGCACGATGGTGTCGGCGGTGCCGTGGATGATCTCGACCGGCAGGCGCAGGCCGGGATAGAGCGCGGCCATCGCCCGGACATGGGGCAGCAGTTCATTCACCTGGCGCGCGTTTTCGCGCATCGTGGCGCGGCGGAGCGTCAGCGGGGCGCCGACGTAATCGGCGTAGCCCGCGGGGGCCGGGTCGGGGGCGAAAATCTCCTCGATGGTGGCGATCACGCGGCGGCGGCTGGCGAAGGCGGTGACCAGCGGGATCACCGCCCGGTTGCCCAGCCGGGTGGCGGTCAGCCGATACCAGCCGCCCAGACTGCCGCGCCAGGGGTTCGAGGCGCCCGCGACGATGACGAGCCCCGCGGTATCCTGCGGTGCCGTAAGCGCCCAGCCGAGCGCGACGGCGCCGCCATAGCTTTGCCCCAGCACCAGCGGGCGCTGAAGGCCCAGCTTTTGCGCGGCGGCCTGCAAGGTGCGGGCCTGCATGCGCGGGTCGCTGCCCGCCTCGGCCAGCGGATCGGACCAGCCGAGGCCGGGGCGGTCGAAGGCGGTGACGCGGAAATCGCCCTTCAGCCGGGCGATCAGGCCAAAGGTGAACTCGCGCGTGTTGCCGCTGGCGCCGTGCAGCAGCACAAGGTCCGGCCCCGCGCCCTCGGTATGGGCGTGGATGCGGCGGCCGTTCACGTGCAGCAGGCGGCCGGTGGGCGGAAAGTCCACCTCGGCGCGCGCCTCGCGGCGACGGGCGCGCCGTTCGGCGGCGGCAAGGACGCTGCTCGCGGCCGCGCCGACAAGAAGGTACTCAAGTCCCAAGTTGCCTCAGATCATAGGGCGTTGTCTGATAGATCTCGTTGATCCAGTTGCCATAAAGCAGATGTGCGTGGCTGCGCCAGCGGTTCAGGGGGGGCCTCGCGGGATCGTCATCGGGGTAGTAGTTCGCGGGCACGTTGATCGGTGTGCCGGCCGCCACGTCGCGGTCGTATTCCTGCTTCAGCGTATCGTTGTCGTATTCGAAGTGGTTGAAGATATAGAGCGCGCGATGGGCCGGGTCGTCCACCAGACAGGGCCCGACCTCGTCCGAGACGATCAGCGTGGTCAGCCCCGGCGCGGCATCGATCTCGGCCTGGCGCATCTCGGTCCAGCGGCTGACGGGGATCAGCAGGTCGTCGGAAAAGCCGCGCAGGAACGGCGAGGCGGGGACAAGGGCGTGGTGGCGGAAGCAGCCGAACGCCTTGTGCCGTAACAGGTGCTTGGCCACGCCGTGGAAGTGGTAGATCATCGCCATGCCGCCCCAGCAGACCCCGAAGGTCGAATGGACATGGGTCTGGGTCCAGTCCATCACCTCGACCAGTTCGTCCCAGTAGGTGACATCCTCGAAGGCCAGATGCTCGATCGGCGCGCCGGTGATGATGAGGCCGTCGAAGTATTCCCCCTTCACCTCCTCGAACGAGCGGTAGAACGCGTCCATGTGCTCGGGCGCGGTGTTCTTCGAGGTGTGCTCGGTCATCTTGATCAGCGTCAGCTCGATCTGCAGCGGCGTCGCGCCGATCAGCCGGGCGAACTGCGTTTCGGTCTGAATCTTCTTCGGCATCAGGTTCAAGAGCGCGATCCGCAGCGGCCGGATGTCCTGCCGGGCGGCGCGCGTTTCCGACATGACCATCACGCCTTCCTTGGCGAGGATGTCATAGGCGGGCAGCGTTTCGGGCAGGGTGATGGGCATCGGTCTCTCCGGTTCGGCAGTGTCAGGTGGGGCGGCGGTCAGCGCCGCTCAAGGGCAAGGGCAATGAGGTCGGTCAGGCCCTGGGCATCGCGGACCTGCGCCACCTCGGCGGCGGTGACGGTCACGCCCCAGTGCCGCGCCATCGCGGCATAGCGCGGCTGGCGATGCGCCAGCACCTGCGCATAACCCCAGCGCAGGAAGGCATCGGGGTTCACCTCCGCCTCGGCGATGCCGTTCTGGTCAAGGTAGCGCGCCCAGATCTCCGTGAGGAAGGCGGGCTGGTAATAGATCGGCTTGGGTGCGCGGTCGAAACGGCGGATCAGGTCGGCGGTATTGGCCTCGCTGCCCTGAATCCAGACCAGCAGCAGGTTCCGTGACAGTGCCGTCAGCACCGGGTCGGCGGCATCGTCGGGGTCCACCACCTCGCAGATCGAGCCGCCGCTATCGCAGACGAAACTGTCGTAGCCGTAAAGCTCATGCGCGCGGTCGATGAAATGCGGCGTGTCGAGCAGCGCCGCGACCTCGGCCACCCGATGCTGGTCCTGCCGCCGCAGATATTCGGCGAAAGGCAGGCCGCCACGCTCGGGGTTGCCCGGCTTGCCAAGGTAGGTCGAAAGCGGCGCGAGGTTGTCGAAGGTGATGTTCGACGCGATATAGACCGAGTCGGTCATCAGAAGCTCGCGCAGCAGCGGCACCTTCATCGCCTCGCGCTTGAAGTTGTCGGCGATCAACTCGCCCATGTAGCGCGTGCCGATGCGGTAATCGACCGAGTAGTGGAACCAGCCGCCAGAGTCGCGCAGGAGGTTCGAGACGTGGGTCTTGCCCAGCCCGGACATGCCGAACAGAAGCACCCGCTTGGCTTTTGCCGCGCGCCAGTCCTGTGCCGTTTGGTAGATCATCGCCGCGCCGTCCCCTCATGTCGTCAGACCGGGTTAGCGCCAAGCGACGGCAAGATCACGCGGATTTTTCGGCCCGTGCCCGCGCACGGCGAAAGACGCGCCCGTCGATCACCAGAAGCCCCAGAACAAGCAGCGCAAAGCCCGCATAGGCGCGCGGGTGCAGCGCCTCGCCCAGCACCAGCGCGCCCAGCATGATCGCGATCGGGGGGATCAGCAGGGTGACAAGGCTGACGTTGCCCGCCCCGGCCATGCCGAGCACCCGGTAGAACAGAAGGTAAGCCCCCGCGGTGGCGGCAAAGGCAAGGTAGGCGGCGGCGGCCCAGACCTCGGGGGTGTAGTGCAGCGCGGGCAGGCCGTCCTGCCAGAGCGCGAGCGGCACCAGCATCACGGCCGACCCCGCGAGCATGCCGGCCGAAACGACCTCGGGCCGCAGCCCCTTCATCGTCGCCCGCGCAAAGGCGGCGGCGCAGGCGTAAGACAGCGCGGCGCCGAGGATGGCGAGTTGCGACAGCGACGTCAGGTCGAGCGCCGACAGCGCCTTGATCCCGATCACGGTCACCACCCCGGCAAAGCCCAGCAGCACGCCCGCCACCTTGCGCAGGTGTAACCGCTCGTCGGGGAAGGCGAGCGCGGCCACCAGCACGCCGAAGATCGCCGTCGCGCCGTTCAGGATCGAGGCGAGGCCGGTGGGGATGCGCAACTCGCCCCAGGTGATCAGCGTATAGGGGACAAGGTTGTTCAAGAGCCCGAGGATCAGGAAGGCGGCCCAGATCCGCGGGCCCTTGGGCAGCGGCAGGCGCCGCGCCAGCACATAGGCCCAGAGCACGGCCAAAGCCCCGATCACACGGAAGCTGACCAGCGTCAGCACCCCCAGTTCGCGCAAGCCCACGCGGATCGACAGGAACGAGCCGCCCCAGATCAGGGCAAGCAGGCAGAGTTCGGCCCAGGCGCGCGGCGAGATCGTTTGTTGTGCGGTCATGGCCGCGCTTCTGCCCGGTTTTCCGGCGCCGCGCGACCCGAATCCTGCGCCGCGCATGAAAAAGGCCCCGCCGGTCGGGCGGGGCCTTGGTGTTCGTCGCTGACCGGATCAGAAGCTCCAGCCGACCTTCACGCCGATGCCGACCGCGCTGTTGCCGCTGAAGTTCGCGCGTGCGGTGTTGGCGGTTTGCGGGTTGGCCTTGCCCAGTGTCGTGTAGTTGATGCCGGTCGTGATCTTCATGTTGCCCTGGGTGTAGACCGCGGCCAGCGTCACGCCGAACAGGCCGGTCGAGGGCGCCAGCGGCGAGACCAGCCGGTTGCCCGGCGCCTCATACTGAATCGAGGCCGCGCCCGACCAGGAGTCGGTGAACTTGTGACCCACGCCGAGGGTGTAGGTGACGGTGTTCGACAGGTTCACGAGCCCGCCGCCAGTCAGGTGGGTGAAGGTCGACGGGTCGATCTGGAATTCCGACCAGTTGGCCCAGCGGATCGAGCCGAACACCAGCGTGGTCTTGTTGATGCCCGACTGGAGGTCGAGGTTGACGGACTGCGGCGTCTTGACGGTGGTCGGCGTGTTGCCGATCACCCCGCCGCCCAGCGTTTCGACCGTGTCGAACTTGTGCGAGATCGCCGAGTTGTAGGTCAGCGCGAACCGCATCGCGTATTCGGGGATCTCGTAGGCCGCGCCGACGACATAGCCCAGTGCCGTGTCGGTCGCGAGGCTGACCTTGTAGCCGTTCACCCCGCCGTAGGCGAGACCGCTCAGCCCGACGTTGCCGCTTGCCTGCTGAACCCGGACACCGCCGTAGATGCTGAAGCGGTCGTTCATCTTGTAGCGCAACAGCGCCGTCAGATCGTTTGCGGTGGTCTTGGCCGAAGTGCCGCCGAGCGCGACCGAGGAGGTCGGGTAAAGCACGTTGGCGCCGAAGGCCTGATCATAGATGACCGCGTAGGACAGTTGCTTGTTGATGTCCTGCTTGAAGGCGAAGGACGGCACCATGAAGCTTGAGGCGACGTTGCCGATGGCGCTGCCGCCGAAGGCTGCCACGTCATTGCCGCTCAGCGACGGCCTGACGTAGCCGAAGGACAGTTCGGCATAGCCGCCGGCCTCGAACAGCGGGCTGATCCCTTGCCCGGAACGGTCGATGCCACCCGCCAGGGCCGCCCCAGCGCTGGCGGCAAGAACGCCCAACGTTACCAGTATTTGCTTCATGTCCCACTCCCTGGCCGTCATGTTGCGCGGCCTCTGCTGGCAATGAGGCTAGGTGGCGTTCAAATTTCCGTCAATCTGTTACGCCGCGTCAGACTCTCGCGGCGTTACCGCCGTGGCATGGATGCACGATTTGCCGCGCGGATGTTGACGATGTTGGCCACGAATATCACCGCGGCGCCCAGAAAGACGAAGCCGTCGAGCGGCTCGCCGTACAGCAGCATCCCGACCACCGCGATCACCGGCAGCCGCGCGAAATCCAGCGGCATCACGATGCTGGCGGGCGCGACCGACAGCGCGGTGGTCAGGCAGAAATGCGCCAGCAGGCCCGCGCAGCCGATCAGCGCCAGCCCGGCCAGCGCGCCGGGCGAGGGGATCGTGACATGGCCCTGCCAGGCCAGCGCGCAGATCACGCCAAAGATCGTTTGCAGCAACGTCATCCAGAACAGGATCTCGAACACCGGCTCGGTGCGCGTCAGGATCTTGGTGAAGATCGCCGACCCGGCAAAGCCGATCGCCGCCGCCGCCGCGGCGATGATGCCCAGGTTCAAGTGCGCGGGGTCCGGTCGCGCCACGATCAGGATGCCGACAAAGCCCAGCCCCGCCGCCAGCGCGCGGGCCCGCGTCATCCGCTCGCCCAGCACGAAGGGCGCGATCAGCGCGACCCAGAGCGGTGCCGTGAACTCCAGCGCGAAGACCTGCGCCAGCGGAATCACGGTGATCGCCCAGAACCACAGGTTCTGCCCGGTGAAGTGGAAGATGTTGCGCAGGCCCTGCAGCGGCAGGCGGTGCGGCGCCAGATCGGCCAGCCGCCCGCGCGCCGCCGCCACCGCGCCCACGATGATCACCCCCACCAGCGAGCGGTAGATCATCAGCTCGAACACGTTGACCTGATGCTCGACCGACCGGCCGACCACCGCCATCGCCGAGAACGAGACGATCGCGCCGATCATCCACAGCGCGGCCTTCAGCACCTGCGGGCGTTGCTCGGTCATGCCCCGGTCACCGTGTAGTGGCGCGGGATGTGGGCCGAGGCGCGGCCCCATTCGCTGGCGCGGCTGCGGGCCTGATGGGCCTCGAAGGCGGCGCGGTCGGCGAAGGTTTCGTCAACCTGCCAGATCAGCGGATCGGCGGTCGGGGTGACCGCGAAGGTCAGACAGCCCGGTTCGGCCCGGCTGAGGCGGAGGTGATCCGGCAGCAGCCGCGCGATCAGGTCGGCGTCTTGCGGCGTGGCGCAGGCGAGGGTGCCCCGAAGGGTGACGGCGGGCATCGGTTGGGCTTTCGGGGGCGGGGGTTCAGGAGGTGACACGGCGACGGGCGGGAAAAAGGGCGGGGTCATTCCCCGCGCGGGAAGCGTTTCGAGTCTTCCAGCACGTTCAGGTCCATGTGGTTGCGCATGTAGCGTTCCGACGCCTTCTGCAACGGCTGGAAATCCCACGGGAAATAGGCGCCGTTGCGCAGCGCCTCGTAAACCACCCAGCGCCGCGCCTGGCTTTCGCGCACGGCGGCATCGAAGCGCGGCAAGTCCCAGCGGTGGGCAACCTGCGCGCGAAACGAGGTCAGCAGCACGGCATGGGCCGGATCGGCGGCCAGGTTGCGACGTTCGTCCGGGTCGGCAGAAAGGTCGAAAAGCTGTTCGGGATCAAGGGCACAGGCGATGTACTTGAAGTTTCCTTCGCGCAGACAGACCAAGGGCGCACAACTGCCCTCGGCGGCATATTCGATCGCCACCGGCGCCGTGCGCGGGGTGCCTTGCGCCAGCGGCACCAGGCTTTCGCCATCGGTCCAGGGCATCACCTCGGCCATCGAGACGCGGGCGAGGTCGCACAGCGTCGGCGTCACGTCGATGGTGGAGACGGGCGTGTCGATCCGGCCGGGGGTCAGGCCGGGGGCGGCGAGCATCAGCGGCACCCGGGCGGAGCCTTCGAAGAAGTTCATCTTGAACCACAACCCGCGGTCGCCCAGCATGTCGCCGTGATCCGAGACGAAGACCACGATGACCTGTTGCCGGGTCGCCTCCAGCACGGCCAGAATCTCGCCGATCTTGTCGTCGATGTAGGAGATATTCGCGAAATATCCGTGCCTTGCGCGGCGAACCTGATCCGGCGTCAGATCGAACGCGCGCCAGTCGCAGGCATCCATCAGGCGTTTGGAGTGGGCGTCCTGTCGATCATAGGGGATCGCCGGAATGGCGGGGTCGAGATGGGCGCAATCCTCATACAGATCCCAGTATTTGCGCCGTGCGACATAGGGGTCATGAGGGTGGGTGAAGCTGACCGTCAGGCACCACGGCCGCTCATCCGCGCCGCGCGACAGGTCGTAAAGCTTCTGCACCGCCTGATGCGCCACGTCGTCGTCGTATTCCAACTGGTTGGTGATCTCGGCCACGCCCGCCCCGGTGACGCTGCCGAGGTTGTGATACCACCAGTCGATCCGCTCGCCGGGTTTACGGTAATCCGGCGTCCAGCCGAAATCGGCGGGGTAGATGTCGGTCGTCAGTCGGCTCTCGAACCCGTGCAACTGGTCGGGGCCGACGAAGTGCATTTTGCCTGACAGCGTCGTGGCATAGCCAGCGCGCCTCAGGTGGTGCGCGAAGGTCGGGATGTCGGACGCGAACTCGGCCGCGTTGTCATAGACGCGGGTGCGCGAGGGCAGTTGGCCCGACATGAAGCTCGCCCGCCCCGGCGCGCAGAGCGGCGAGCCGGTATAGGCATTGGCAAAGCGCACCGAGCGCGCGGCCAGCGCCTTGAGGTTGGGCGCGTGCAGCCAGTCGGCGGGGCCATCGGGAAAGAGCGTGCCGTTGAGTTGATCAACCATCAGGATCAGGATGTTCGGGCGGTCGGTCATGGCGTCCCTCGGCGGTTGCGGCAATGTCGGTGGGCGACGCACTTGGGTCGCGGACAGAGGCCTCCGGCGGGGATATTTGCGCCAAGATGAAAGTGCAAGCGTCGTGGGAGGGCCGGATGAAGGTGGTGCACGAGTTTCCGAACCGGGTCGTCGAAACACCGGACATGGGCATCGTGCTGGCGGAAGGTTGCCGTCTGTCGGCGCGGGTGTGGCGGCCCGAGGGGGCGGCGCCGGTGCCCGCGATCCTAGAATTCCTGCCCTACCGCAAGCGCGACGGCACCGTGGTGCGCGATGCGCTGACGCATCCCTACCTGGCGGGTCACGGCTATGCCTGCCTGCGGGTCGACATGCGCGGCAATGGCGACAGCCACGGGCTGATGGACGATGAATATTCGCCGCAGGAACTCGCCGATGCCTGCGAGGTGATCGCCTGGATCGCGGCGCAGCCCTGGTGCAGCGGCAGCGTCGGCATGATGGGGATCAGTTGGGGCGGGTTCAATTCGCTGCAGGTGGCGGCGCTGCAACCGCCCGCGCTGAAGGCGATCATCACGCTCTGTTCGACGGTCGACCGCTATGCCGACGACATCCACTACAAGGGCGGGTGTCTCTTGAACGAGAACCTCGGCTGGGGCGCGACGATGTGGGCCTATTCGTCCCGCGCGCCGGACCCGGCCCTGCGCAACTCGTGGCGCGAGGACTGGATCGCGCGGCTGGAACACGAACCGTTCCTGCCCGCCGTCTGGCTGCGCCATCAGCGCCGCGATGCCTACTGGGCGCATGGCTCGGTCTGCGAGGATTACAGCGCCATCACGGCGGCGGTGCTGGCGGTCGGCGGCTGGGGCGACAGTTACAAGAACGCGGTGCCGCAACTGGTGCAGAACCTGTCGGCGCCGGTGAAGGGGATCGTCGGCCCCTGGGTGCACAAGTATCCGCATTTCGCGGTGCCCGAGCCGCGCATCGGCTTTTTGCAGGAGGCGCTGCGCTGGTGGGACCGCTGGCTGAAGGGGATCGAGACCGGGGTGGAGGCCGATCCGGCCTATCGCGCCTACCTGATGGACGGGGTGCGGCCCGCCTCGTGGTACGACCACCGGCCGGGGCGCTGGATCGCCGAAGCGGCCTGGCCCGCGCCGGGGGTGCAGACGGTTCAACTGGCGCTGAGCGACGGCAGGCTGGGGCAGGGCGCGGCCCCGTTCGAAACCACGCTCGCCTCGCCGCAGCAGTGCGGGGCGGCGGGGGGCGAGTATTGCGCGATCTGGCTGGGGCCGGAAATGCCGGGCGATCAGCGCGGCGACGACGCGCTGTCGGCCTGTTTCGAGTCCGAGGTCATGGCGGCAACCGACATCGTCGGCGCGCCGGTGCTGCGGCTGACGCTCGCCTCTGATCGGCCGATGGCACAGGTGGCGGTGCGGCTGAACCATGTCCACCCCGATGGCGCGGCGACCCGCATCACTTGGGGCGTGCTGAACCTGACGCACCGCAATGGCCATGCGCAGCCCGAATCGCTGCCGGTCGGGCAGGCGGTGGAGGTGGAGGTGGCGCTGGACCACATCGCCTACCGCCTGCCCGCCGGGCACCGGCTGCGGGTGGCGGTTTCCTCGGCCTATTGGCCGATGATCTGGCCGTCGCCGGAACCGGTCACGCTGGTGCTGACGGGCGGCTCGCTGGCGCTGCCGGTGCGGGCGACGGCCACCGATGCCGAGTGGACCTTTCCCGAGGCGGAAACCGCCCCGCCGTTGGCGATGCGTGAAATTCGCGCCCCCGCGCATGTGCGGCGGACCGAGACCGACCAGCGCACCGGGATCGTTTCGCTGGTGATCGAGGATGATTTCGGCATGGCGGAAAACCTTGACCACGGCATCATCACCGGGTCGGTCGCGCGCGAGCGCTGGGACATTCACCCCGACGATCCGTTGTCGGCGCGGGGTGCGTGCCACTGGACCGAAGAGATGATCCGCGACGGCATCCATCTGCGCACCGAGGCGCGCTGCCGGATGTGGTCGGACGCGACCACCTTTCACCTCGCGGCCGAGCTGGAGGCCTGGGAGGGTGACCGGCTGATCCTGAGCCGCGAGGTGCGCGAAGCGGTGCCGCGTGACCATCTTTAGACACGGCGGGCTTTGAGGCGCGACGGGGTGTTCATCACGTTGTTACGCAATTGCGCCCCGATACGAAAGAAAACGTTGCCCGATCTGCCAAATGCGGGTTATTGATCGCTTAATCAACAAAAGACCACCACCAGGGAGCTACAAAATGTCTGACGAACTGAGCTATCTTGCCGCGCGCGCGGCGCGTGGCCTGCTGAACCGCCGCGCCTTCCTTGGCCGTGCGGCGGCGCTTGGCGTGACCGCGACAATGGCGAACACCCTGCTGGCCAGCGCGGTGCGCGCGGCCGGTCCGAAGGCCGGCGGCACGCTGACGATGGGCCTTGGCGGCGGCGAAAGCACCAACTCGCTGGACCCGGGGCTCGACGCGAGCCAGTTTCCGTTCATGTACATGTCCACCATGGGCAACATGCTGACGACCGTGGACCCCAAGGGCAACCTCGAAGCCTCGCTGGCCGAAAGCTGGGACTCGTCGCCCGACGCGATCACCTGGACCTTCAAGATCCGCAAGGGGGTCGAATTCCACAACGGCGCCACGATGACCGTGGACGATGTGGTCAAGACGCTGCAGCGCCATTCCGACAAGAACTCCAAATCCGGCGCCTTGGGCATCATGGCGGGGATCTCCGACCTCAAGGCCGACGGCGACAATCTGGTGGTGACGCTGCACACCGCGAACGCCGACCTGCCCTATCTGATGGCCGATTATCACCTGATCATGCAGCCCGGTGGCGGCATGGACAAACCCGACGCGGGCATCTTCACCGGCGCCTACAAGCTCAAGACCTTCGAGCCGGGCGTGCGCATCGTGATGGAGAAGAACGCCAACTACTGGGATTCGTCGGTCGGCCATTTCGACAGTGTCGAGATGCTGGTGATCAACGACGCCACCGCGCGCAACGCGGCGCTGCAATCGGGCCAGGTCCAGATGGTCAACCAGGTCGAGCCCAAGGTGGCCGACCTCTTGAAGCGCGGCAAGAACATCACGGTGGCGGCGGCGGCGGGCCACGGCATCTATGTGTTCAACATGTTCTGCGACACCGCGCCGTTCGACAACAACGACCTGCGCATGGCGCTGAAGCTGGCCATCGACCGCGAGGAGATGGTGAAGAAGATCCTTGCAGGCTATGGCACGGTCGGCAACGACATGCCGATCAACGCCTCCTACCCGCTGTTCGACGACACCATCGAACAGCGCAAATACGACCCCGAAGCGGCGGCGGCGGCCTACAAGAAGTCCGGTCACTCGGGCTCGATCCTGCTGCGCACCTCGGACGCGGCCTTCCCCGGCGCGATCGACGCCGCGGCGCTTTACCAGCAATCGGCCAAGAAGGCCGGCATCACGCTAGAGATCAAGCGCGAGCCGAACGACGGCTACTGGAACGACGTCTGGAACAAGCAGCCGTTCAGCGCGTCCTACTGGGGCGGGCGGGCGACGCAGGACCAGATGTATTCCACCGCCTATCTTTCGACGGCGGACTGGAACGACACCCGCTTCAAGGATCCGAAGTTCGACGCCCTGCTGATGCAGGGCCGCGCCGAACTGGACCCGGTCAAGCGCAAGGCGATCTATTCCGACATGGGCCACATGATGCGCGACACCGGCGGCCTGATCTGCCCGATGTTCAACAACTTCATCGCGGCCTATCGCAACGACAAGATCGCAGGCTGGGCGGACAACCCGAACCAGGACATGATGAACGGTCTGGCCGGCGTGAAGTGCTGGGCGGCCTGACGGGATGCACCCGGTTCTGAAACTCCTTGCCCAGCGCATCGCGCTGGGCATCGTTCTGCTGCTGGCCGCCTCGGTGCTGATCTTCGCGGGCACCCAGATATTGCCCGGCGACGTGGCGCAGGCGATCCTGGGCCAGCAGGCCACGCCGGTGGCGCTGGCCAACCTTCGCGCGCAGATGGGGCTGAACGATCCGGCCTGGGTGCGCTATTTCCACTGGCTCTTCGGCGCGCTGCACGGCGATTTCGGCAAGTCGCTGGCGAACGGGCAGGATGTCGCCGCCGATATCTCGGGGCGGCTGGGCAACACGCTGTTCCTGGCCTCGACCGCGGCGATCATCGCGGTGCCCTCGGCGATCACGCTGGGGCTGATCTCGGTGCGCTATCAGGGGCGCTGGCCGGACAAGCTGATCTCGGCGGTGACGCTGGCCACGGTGTCGGTGCCGGAATTCCTGCTCGGCTACATCCTGATGTTCCTCCTCGCGGTCGAATACCCGATCGCGCCATCGGTCTCGACGATCTACGCGTCGATGAGCTTTCTGGCCAAGCTGAACGCCATCATCCTGCCGGTCATGGTGCTGGTGCTGGTGGTGCTGGGCCACATGATGCGGATGACCCGCGCCGCGATCCTGAACGTGATGCAATCGGCCTATATCGAAACCGCCGAGCTGAAGGGCATCCGGCCCTTCCTGGTGATCTTCCGCCACGCCTTCCCGAATGCGATCTCGCCCGTCGTCAACGTGGTGATGATCAACCTGGCCTATCTGGTGGTGGGCGTGGTGGTGGTCGAGGTGGTCTTTGTCTTTCCCGGCATGGGCCAGTATCTGGTCGATCATGTCGCCAAGCGTGACGTGCCGGTGGTGCAGGCCTGCGGGCTGGTGTTCGCGGCGGTCTACATCGGGCTGAACATGCTGGCGGACGTGATCTCGATCCTCGCCAACCCGCGGCTGAGGCACCCGAAATGAGACGCATCCCGATCTCGGCCCTGCTGGGCCTGACCATCACCGCCTCCTACTTCCTTGCCGCCATCTTCGCCTCGGTGATCGCGCCCTATGGCATGGCCGAGGTCGTCGGCGGCGTGTGGGAGCCGTCGTCGGCGCAATTCTGGCTGGGCACCGACAGCATCGGGCGCGATCTCCTGACGCGCATGATCTACGGCGGGCAGACCACGATCGCCATCGCGGTGGCGGCGACCCTGCTGAGCTTTGGCACCGGCGCCACGCTGGGCTTCACGGCAGCGGTGGCGGGGGGCTGGGTGGATCAGGCGCTGTCGCGCTTCATCGACCTGATCATGGCGATCCCCTCGCTGATCTTCGCGCTGGTGGTGCTGTCGGTGATGCCGGTCACGGTGGTGACGCTGATCCTGGTGATGGGCCTGCTGGATTCCACCCGGGTGTTCCGGCTGGCCCGCGCGGTGGCGGTGGACATCACGGTGATGGACTATGTCGAGGCCGCACGCCTGCGCGGCGAGGGCCAGATCTGGATCATCTTCCGCGAGGTGCTGCCGAATGCACTGAGCCCGCTGGTGGCCGAGATGGGGATGCGCTTCATCTTTCAGGTGCTGTTCATCTCGACGCTGTCGTTCCTCGGCCTGGGCGTGCAGCCGCCGCTGGCAGACTGGGGCGGCATCGTGAAGGAGAACAAGGACGGCATCGTCTATGGCGTGACGGCGGCGCTTTACCCCGCCATCGCCATCGCGACGCTGGCGATTTCGGTCAATCTGGTGGCGGACTGGATCCTGAACCGCACCACCAGCCTGAAAGGGGGCCGCAATGGCTGAATCGGGGGCTGAGCAGGGGGCCGAGACGCTGCTGGAGATCCGCGACCTGCGCATCGAGGCGACGATCTATCCGCCGGGCGAACCGGCGCGCGACATCCTAATCGTCGATGGCGTGTCGCTGACGCTGCAACAGGGCAAGGTGCTGGGCCTGATCGGCGAAAGCGGCGCGGGCAAGTCCACCATCGGGCTGTCGGCGATGTCCTACGGGCGGGGTGGCGTGCGGCTGACCGGCGGCACGATCCGGCTGGCGGGGCAGGAGATTCGCACCGCCGCCCCCGCGCTGCTGCGCAGCTTGCGCGGCCACAAGGTCACTTACGTCGCGCAATCCGCCGCCGCCGCCTTCAACCCGGCCAAGCGGCTGATGGAGCAGGTGATCGAGACCACGCTGCAACACGGGCTGTCGAGCCGCGCCGAGGCCGAGGCGCGCGCCGTCAGCCTGTTCCGCGAACTGGGCCTGCCGAACCCCGAAAGCTTCGGGCGGCGCTATCCGCATCAGGTTTCCGGCGGGCAGTTGCAGCGCGCGATGACGGCGATGGCGCTGTGCCCCAAGCCCGATCTGGTGATCTTCGACGAACCGACGACCGCGCTGGACGTGACGACGCAGATCGAGGTGCTGGCGGCGATCAAGAAGGCGATCCGCGATACCGGCGTCGCCGCGCTTTACATCACGCACGACCTTGCCGTGGTGGCGCAGGTCAGCGACGACATCATGGTGCTGCGCTACGGCAAGATAGTCGAATACGGCCCCGTCGCGCAGATCATCGAGGCGCCGCAGCAGGACTATACCCGCGCCCTGGTCTCGGTGCGCAAGATCGACCACCCCGAGGCAAAGGCCGAAGGCACGCCGCTGCTGTCGGTTTCGCAGGTCACGGCACGCTATCGCGGCACGCAGTTCGACGTGCTGAAGAACGTCACCGTCGATCTGCGCCCCGGCCAGACGCTGGCGGTGGTGGGCGAAAGCGGGTCGGGCAAATCGACGCTCGCCCGCGCGATCACCGGGCTTCTGCCGCCGCGGTCCGGCAGCATCCGCTTTGCCGGCCGCACACTCGCCCCGGCGCTGGCGCAGCGCAGCAAGGATGATCTGCGCGAGTTGCAGATGATCTACCAGATGGCCGACGTCGCGATGAACCCGCGCCACACCGTGGGCACCATCATCGGGCGCCCGCTGGAGTTCTACTTCGGCCTGCGCGGCGAGGAGAAGCGCCGGAAGGTGCAGGCGCTGCTGGACGAGATCGAGATGGGGTCGGGCTTCATCGACCGCTATCCGGCGGAACTGTCGGGCGGCCAGAAACAGCGGGTCTGCATCGCCCGCGCGCTGGCGGCGAAGCCCAAGCTGATCATCTGCGACGAGGTGACGAGCGCGCTCGACCCGCTGGTGGCGGACGGTATCCTGAAGCTGCTGTTGAACCTGCAGAAGATCGAGGGGGTGGCCTACCTCTTCATCACCCACGACCTGGCCACGGTGAAGGCGATCGCCGATTCGATCGCGGTGATGTACCGCGGCGCGGTGGTGCGCTATGGCGCGAAATCCGACGTGCTGGCGCCGCCGTTCGACGATTACACCGACCTGTTGCTGTCCTCGGTGCCGGAGATGAAGATCGGCTGGCTGGAAGAGGTCATCGCGCACCGCAAGATGGAGAGCGCGGGGAACTGAAGCGCCCCGCGCGGCGAAGGCCGGGGGCGCTGCCCCCGGACCCCGGGAGTATTTCCGCCAAGACGAATGCGAAGGAGTTCAGTTCGCGTAGTCGCTGCCCTCGGCATCGAGGATGGCGCGCAGTTCCGACAGGTGCTCGGCGGGGCCGGTGGGGTAGGCTTCCCATTCCTGCGCGGTCTTTTCGGCGATGGCGTCGGGCAGCATGCGCAGCGGGCGGCCGGTTTGCAGGGCGCGGATGTAGGTCTCGGCGGCGCGCTCGAAGTAATAGAGGCGGTTGAAGGTTTCGGCCACGGTGGCGCCGATCACCAGCACGCCGTGGTTGCCCATGATCATCGTGCGGACCTTCGGATCGGTCAGCATCGTGGCGCAGCGCGCGCCTTCGGCTTCGAACGCCATGCCGCCATAGCCTTCGTCGATCACCACGCGGTCGTAGAACATGGCGCAGTTCTGGTCGATCGGGGGCAGCCGCGAATCGGCGAGGCTGGCGAGCACGGTGGCGTGGATCGAGTGGACGTGCATCACGCAAACCGCGTGCGGCACGGCGCGGTGGATCGCGCCGTGCAGGCCCCAGGCGGTGGGGTCGGGCGCGTCGGGGCGGCTGAGGGTGGTGGGGTCGTTCGCGTCGATCTCGAGCAGGGCCGAGGCGCGGATGCGCGAGAAGTGGCGGCCGTTCGGGTTCATCAGGAACCGCGTGCCGTCGGGGTTCACCGCCAGGCTGAAATGGTTGGCGACCGCCTCGTGCATGTTCAGCCGCGCTGTCCAGCGGAAGGCGGCGGCAAGGTCGCAGCGTTCGGCCCAGTGGGTGAGGTTCGGGTGGGTGAGGTTCGGGATCGGGGCGTTCATCTTGCGTCTCCATAGGGCCAGGTGCCCTCGCCAAGCGCGGCGATGGCCTGGGTGATGCGGGTGAAGCTGTCGCGGGCGCGGGTGACGGTGGTGCGGGCGCGCAGGTAGCCGTGGACCAGGCCGGGTTCGCGCACCCAGCGGGCGCGGCCACCCTCGGCCTCGATCAGGGCGCAGTAGGCGCGGGCGTCATCGGCGAGCGGATCGCATTCGGCAGCAAAGGCGACGGTGGGCGGCAGGCCCGCGAAAGACAGCGCCCAGAGCGGGGCGGCGGTGGGGTCGTCGGGCGGTTCCTCGCCGCCTTCATAGCGCACGGTGGCATAGTAGATCACGTCGTCGCGCGTCAGCATCGGCGCGTTCGCGTGGGTGAGGTAGCTGCCGCGGTCGCGGTCGCCGCCGAGGCCGGGGTAGATCAGCACCTGACCGGTGAGCCGCCGATCGCCCTTCAGCGTCTGGGCGACGGCGGCGGCGAGAGTAGCGCCCGCGCTGTCGCCCGCCAGCACGAGCGCGCCGGGGAAAGCGGCGAGCGTGGCGCGCGCGGCGGCCAGCGCGTCGTCATAGGCGGCGGGGTGCAGGTGTTCGGGGGCGAGGCGGTAGTCGGCCGCGACGACGCGAAAGCCGGTCGCATTGCAGATCTCGGCGCAGACATCATCGTGGCTGTCCAGCCCGCCGACGACAAAGCCGCCGCCATGCAGGTAAAGCACGGTGACCGCCGCCGGGCCGCAGGCGTAAAGGCGGCAGGGCACGCCGCCCAGGGCACGATCCGCGGCGGTCACGCCCTCCGGGTAACCCCGAAAGAAGGCGCGGCACATCGCGTCGTAGATCTCGCGCTGCTTTGCGACGGGGAAGGTTGCGGTTTCGGGCGGATACCAGCTTTCACTGTCGCGGATGAAGGCCCAGGTCTCGGCGTCGATCAGGGTGGCGTAGTCGGGGGCGGTCATCGGCGGCTCCTTGCGCGTCGGGTGCAGTCTCGCCGAGGGGCGGAGCGGCGGCAAGGGCGCAATGAAAAAGGCGCCGGTAAGACCGGCGCCGGAAAGGTTGGGGACAGATGGGGATCCGGGGTCAGCCGAACCAGGTGCGGACCGGGCCGCAATCCATGTGCACGAAGTCCGAGCGCATGTAGCGCCCGACGCCACCGGCGTTGCACGACATCGCCGCCGCGTAGACCTGCGGAACCGAGCGCGAGTTCAGCCGCAGGTCGGCCGCTTCGCCCTGGATGTGCAGCGAGTTCTTCGCGACGCCGTGCGATTCGAGCCGCAGCATCGCATTGGTCTGGGCGGTGCGGTAGCCCGACAGCAGCATGTAGGGCTCGTTCACGTCGAGCAGCGCGTGGGTCGCGGCGATGATGTCCATCGTCTGCGGCGCCATCGTGCGGACCTCGTCCACCCGCCAGTCGCGCATGAAGTAGTTCACTTCGGTCAGCGCCTCGGGGACATATTTGCCGTCGATCCAGTAGATCGTGTCAAGGGTTTCGCCCGAACGCCCCGAGTACATGTGCAGCCGCCGCACATTCCCGGCGCCCTTCAGAAACCCGAAGGCATTGGCATAGGTTGGCGCCGCGATCACTGCGGTGGCTGCAAAAGCGCGCAAAAGTCCGCGCCGCGAAAAGTTCGCCGAGTTCGTCGAAGTCATGGTGTATTGCCTGTCCCGTCGTTTCGGAAAGCCGCCTGACCGGCGGTCACTGTTTCGATATCCCCAAGTGCCCGTCATGATTGCCACAGATTCCACGACAGCCCAACAGCGATCTGTCAGGTTTCTTCCATTGCAAGGGGATGTCGGCGAAAACTTGCTGAAAGTTGCCCCGCGTGTCAGCGATGTCGCGCCGCCGGGCAAATGGGCCGCTTGCGTTGCGCAAGCGCGACAACCGCCGCGAAGACTCGCCTGGGGTGTGGACAGCGGCGGTTAAATTGCTCAGAGAATAAACATGGGTTTGATATGCGTGTTGAGGGTGCATTGATGGCGGTTTCGGCGATCAGGACAGCGACGGCCACGAACGGCGCCGCAGCGGTGGTGTGGCGCGCGGGCGGGCGGCGGTGGCGCGGCCTGGCCGGGGCGGCGGCGCTTGGCCTTGTCGCGGCGACATCGTCCGGGGCGGTGGATGCGCCTTCGGCCTTTGCCCAGGCGGTGGCCGAGGCGGCGGCGGGCGATCCGGCGCTGTCGGAGTTCTACAAGTCGACCGACTATGCGCCGGTCTGGACCGACGCCGCCGACGCCGACCGCCGCGCCGCCTTCCTGACCGCGCTGGCGGGGGCCGGCGTGCAGGGCCTGCCCGCGGCCCGCTATGACCGCGACGGGCTGATCGCGCGGCTGCAGTCTGCCGCGACCGAACGCGACCGCGCCCGGCTTGACGTCGACATGAGCCGCGACTTCCTGCAATACGCGCGCGATCTTCAGACTGGCATCCTGGTGCCGTCGGAGGTCGACGACAGCATGGTCCGCGTCGTGCCGCGCAGCGATCGGCTGGGGTCGCTGGAGGCTTTCGTCGCCGCCGATCCCGTCGGCTTTCTGGCCGCGCTGCCACCGCAGGCGCCGGAATACAATGAACTGCTGAAGGCCAAGCTGACGCTGGAACATCTGGCGACGATCGACGCCTGGGGGCCGCAGGTGCAGGCCAAGGTGCTGAAGGCCGGTCAGACCGGCCCGGCCGTGGTGCAACTGCGCGACCGGCTGATCGCGATGGGCTATCTTGGGCCCACGGCCACGGCGAGCTACGACGACGCCATCACCTCGGCGGTGATGCGCTTTCAGGCCGATCACGGGCTGATCCCGGACGGGGCCGCCGCCGCGGGCACGCTGGCCGAGGTCAACGTGCAGCCCGCCGACCGGCTGAAATCGGTCATCGTGGCGATGGAGCGCTGGCGCTGGATCAACATGGACCTGGGCGCCCGCCACATCTGGGTCAACCTGGCCGATTTCAGCGCCAAGATCATCGACGATGGCAAGGTGACCTTCGAGACGCCCGCCGTCGTCGGGCAGAACCTCAAGGACCACCGCAGCCCGGAATTCTCGGACACCATGGAATTCATGGTGCTGAACCCGACCTGGAACGTGCCGCGGTCGATCGTCACCAAGGAATACCTGCCCGCGCTGCAACAGGATCCCAATGCCGACGGGCAGTTGCAGTTGATCGACGCGAGCGGCCATGTGGTCGATCGGGCGTCGGTCGATTTCACCCAGTATGACGCGAACACCTTCCCGTTCGACCTCAAGCAGCCGCCGTCTGACGGTAACGCGCTGGGGCTGGTGAAGTTCATGTTCCCGAACAAGTACAACATCTACCTGCACGACACGCCGTCGAAATCCCTGTTCAAGCGCGAGACGCGGGCGTTCAGCCACGGCTGCATCCGGCTGGGCGAGCCGTTCGACTTTGCCTACACGCTGCTGGCGCGCCAAAGCGACAACCCGCAGGCGACGTTCAAGGCGGCGCTCGACAAGCGGGTCGAGAACACGCTGAACCTGGCGCAGCCGGTGCCGGTGCACCTGGTCTATTTCACCGCGATCCCGACGCCGACCGGCGCGATGACCTACCGGCGCGACGTTTACGGTCGCGACGCGGAAATTTTCGCGGCGCTGGCCAAGGCCGGGGTGGCGCTGGACGTGAAAGCGAACTAGAGCCTGCGCCGGGCGGCCCGGCGTCCGCCCGCAAGGAGGGGACATGGGCCATTCGATCCGTGACATCGCGGCGGCGCTTGGCGCCACGGCCGAGGGCGACCTTGACCTGTGCATCAGCGGCGCGGCCGAACCGGCAATGGCGCGGCCCGACCAGTTGGCCCTTGCCAGCGATCCGAAATATGCCGACGGCCTGACCAGGGGGGCGGCGCAGGCCGCGCTGCTGTGGCCGGGTGCCGACTGGCGCGCGCTGGGGCTGCGGGCGGCGATCTACGCGCCCCGCCCGCGCTATGCGATGGCGGGGCTGACGCGGCTCCTGGACCCCGGTCCGGCGATCGCCCCCGGCATCCACCCCAGCGCGATCATCGACCCCAGTGCCGAGATCGGCGCCGAGGCCGCGATCGGCCCCTTCGTGGTGATCGGCGCGGGGGTGCGCATCGGCCCGCGCGCGCGCATCGCCAGCCACGCCACGATCGACACCAGCACCCGCATCGGTGCCGATGCGCTGATCCTGCAAGGCGTGGTGATCGGCGCGCGCTGCACCATCGGCGACCGCTTCATCGCGCAACCCGGCGTGGTGATCGGCGGCGACGGCTTTTCCTTCGTCACCGCCGAGAAATCCGGCGTCGAGGAAATCCGCCAGTCGCTGGGCGTGCGCGGCGAGATCAGGCCGCAGGCCTGGACCCGCATTCACTCGCTGGGCGCGGTGACGATCGGCGACGATGTCGAGATCGGCGCCAACAGCACGGTGGACCGCGGCACGATCCGCGACACCGTGGTGGGCGACGGCACCAAGCTCGACAACCTCGTGATGCTGGGCCACAACGTCGTGGTCGGGAAGGACTGCCTGCTGTGCGGTCACGTCGGCGTCGCGGGCTCGACGAGGATCGGCGACCGCGTGGTGATGGCGGGCAAGGTCGGTGTCAGCGACAACCTGTCGATCGGCGACGACGTGATCGCCGGGGGCGCCAGTGTCATTCTGTCGAACGTGCCCGCCGGGCGGGTGATCCTGGGCTATCCGGCGATGAAGATGGAAGCGCAGGTGGAAAGCTACAAGGGCTTCCGCCGCTTGCCCCGGCTGTTCGCGCAGGTCGCCGAGTTGCAGAAAGCGGTTTCAAAGCTGACCAAGTCTGACTAAATAGCCGCGGCACACGGACTTCGCCGGGAAGGCAGGAAACGCACATGTCGAACGAGGTCAAGGACCGGGTGATCGCGATCATCGCCGAACAGGCGGTGCTGGACATCGCCGACGTGAAACCGGAGGCAAGCCTGGAGGATCTCGGCATCGACAGCCTCGGGCTGGTGGAGTCGATCTTCGCCATCGAGGAGGCGTTCGACATCACGGTGCCGTTCAACGCCAACGAACCCGGGAACAACGCCGAATTCGACATCTCGACGGTCGGCTCGATCATCGCGGCGGTGCAGCAACTCGTGGCCGAGCAGCAGGGATGAGGCGCGTCGTCATTACCGGGGCGGGCACGGTCAATGCCCTGGCGCAGGATGTGGCGGGCACCTTCGCGGCGTTCCGCGACGGGCGCTGCGGCATCGGCGATCTGGACATCCGCGATGTGGACCGGCTGTCGATCAAGATCGGCGGCCAGGTCAAGGGCTGGGATCCCGAGGCGCATTTCAACCGCCAGCAGATCGTGCTCTACGACCGCTTCACCCAGTTCACCCTGATCGCGGCCAAGCAGGCGATCACCCAGGCCGGGCTGAATTTCGACGGCCATCTGGGCTATGAGGCGGGCGTGGTGCTGGGCACCGCCGGCGGCGGCGTCAACACCTGGGACGAGAATTACCGCGCCGTCTATGAAGAGGGCAAGAACCGGGTTCACCCCTTCGTGGTGCCCAAGCTGATGAACAACGCCGCCGCCAGCCACCTGTCGATGGAGTTCAACCTGCGCGGGCCGTCCTTCACCGTGGCGACCGCCTGCGCCAGTTCCAACCACGCGATGGGGCTGGCGTTCCAGATGATCCGCGCGGGCGGCGCCAAGGCGATGCTGACCGGCGGCTCGGAATCGATGCTGTGCTTTGGCGGCATCAAGGCCTGGGAGGGCTTGCGCGTGATGTCCAAGGACGCCTGCCGCCCGTTCAGCGCCAACCGCAACGGCATGGTGCAGGGCGAGGGCGCGGCGGTCTTCGTGTTCGAGGATTTCGAGCACGCGCGCGCGCGCAGCGCCGACATTCTGGCCGAGGTGGTGGGCTTCGCCATGACCTCGGATGCCTCGGACATCGTGATGCCGTCGAAACAGGGGGCCGCGCGCGCCATTGCGGGCGCGCTGCGCGATGCCGGGCTGAACGGCGAGGAAGTGGGCTACATCAACGCCCACGGCACCGGCACCTCGGCGAACGACAAGACCGAATGCGCGGCGGTGGCGGATGTGTTCGGCCATCACGCCGACAAGCTGATGATTTCCTCCACCAAGTCGATGCACGGCCATGTCATCGGCGGCACCGGCGCGGTGGAACTGCTGGCCTGCATCATGGCGCTGCGCGACGGCGTGATCGCGCCGACGATCGGCTATGAAGAGCCCGACCCGGAATGCGCGCTGGACGTGGTGCCGAACGTGGCGCGCGATGCGAAGGTTGACGTGGTGCTGTCCAACGCCTTCGCCTTTGGCGGCCTGAACGCGGTGCTGGCGCTGCGCCGCATCTAAAGCGCCGCCCCGTCGGGGGCGGCGCCGCGTCGTGTCAGTTCCCCGCGGCGGCCGGAGCGGCGGCGCCGGGGGCGGCGGCGGCCGGGATGGCGGCGGCGTTCAGCTTGGTTGCCGTGTCGAACCCGGTGGTGAAGCCCTTGAGCGAGACCGTCAACTGGACCTTCTGATCGGGCGCGGCGACAGGAATGATGGTCAGGGTGATCTTGGTGCCCTTCTTCATCGCCGCCAGTTCATCCGCGGTGAAGCCGACGCGCGCGATGCACCCGGCGGTATTGCAGAACAGGAACGGGTAGACCTTGGCGGGCAGCGCGTCGATCTGCAGCGTGATCTGCTGGGTCAGCAGCGTTTCGAGCGGGGTGACGATCGTCGCGCCGGCCGCGGCGGGCTGGCCCGGCGGCAGACCCACCGTCGAGAACTCGGCGACCGAGTTGCCCTGCTGGTCCTTCAGCAACTGGTAGGCCTGGCAGGGGTCGTGGCCATTCTGCGCGTGCACGCAGCGCACATCCCAGTCGCCCGAGGTCGACTGGACATAGGCGGTGCCGGGTGCGTTGGGGTCAGCCGGGGCGCCGGTCGAGGGGGCGGTGGCGTCGGCCGCCGGGGCGGCGGGGGCGGGCGTGGTGGTGTCGGCCCCGGCGACAGTCGCTAGGGCAAGCGCTGCGGCAAGGGTGAAGGCCGTGGTCAGTCTGAGCATTGTACAATCCATGAGTGGCCGGATTTCGGTCGGGCGTCCTGTAGCACAGGGGGGGCCGGGTGTCAGGGGTGATTTCGCTGCGGCGGCTTCGGGGGCGGGCGGAAAATGGCCGTCCGGAACAAACGAAAAGGGCCCCAAGAGGCCCTTTCCAATTCTTTTTTTCTCCCCGTCGGACCGGCCGACTTTTACTGTGGGGGACGCTACGGCGGAATGACGAATGCGTCAACAGGGAATCTGGACCTCGCCCAACGCCTTGCGGCCCGCAGAAAAAGACCGCGCCCGGCGGGCGCGGCCAGTCTGACAGGGAGGACGATATGCCCCGCGCCGAAGCCCGGACGCGGGACAAGATGAAGGGTGGCACAGCGGGCTTAACGAAGTATGTTGGCGGCCGTGCGGCGGGTCCGGGAGGCCCGTGTTGCCGTGCGGGTCGGGAATGGTCGGAAAAAGGGATTTGACATGGCGGGCAGCATTTTCGTGGGCGGCGGCGGCGAGGGCTACAGCACCCCGCAGAACCTGCTGCTGAAGTTCGGCAACCGCCACGGCCTGATCGCGGGCGCCACCGGCACCGGCAAGACGGTGACGCTGCAAGTGCTGGCCGAGGGCTTTTCGCGCGCGGGCGTGCCGGTCTTCATGGCGGATGTGAAGGGCGATCTTGCCGGGCTTGCGGTCGCCGGGTCCGAGGCGGGCAAGCTGCACGGGGCGTTCCTGAGGCGCGCCGCCACCATTGGGCTGGCCAGCCTCGACTATGCCGCCTTTCCGGTCACGTTCTGGGACATCTTCGGCCGACAGGGCCATCCGGTTCGCGCCACCGTGGCCGAGATGGGGCCGCTCTTGCTTGCGCGCCTGATGCAATTGTCGGACGTACAGGAGGGTGTGCTGAACATCGCCTTCCGGCTGTCGGATGAAGAGGGCTTGCCGCTGCTGGACCTGAAAGACTTGCAGGCGCTGCTGGTCTTCATCGGCCAGAACGCCGCCGACATCGGGCTGAAATACGGCAACGTCGACAAATCCTCGGTGGGCGCGATCCAGCGGGCGCTGCTGGTGCTGGAAAATCAGGGCGCGACCGGGTTCTTCGGCGAACCGGCGCTGGACCTGGCCGACCTGATGCGGGTCGATCCCGACGGGCGCGGCCGGGTCAACATCCTGGCCGCCGACAAGCTGATGCAGTCGCCGCAGCTTTACGCGACCTTCCTCTTGTGGCTCTTGTCGGAACTCTTCGAGCAACTGCCCGAGGTCGGCGACCCCGATCAGCCCAAGCTGGTGTTCTTCTTCGACGAGGCGCACCTGCTGTTCGACGACGCGCCCAAAGCCCTGGTGGCGAAGGTGGAACAGGTCGCGCGGCTGATCCGCTCCAAGGGGGTCGGCATCTACTTCATCACCCAGAACCCCGGCGACGTGCCCGACAATATCCTCGGGCAACTCGGCAACCGGGTGCAGCACGCGCTGCGCGCCTTCACCGCCAAGGACCAGCAGGATTTGCGCAAGGCGGCGCAGAACTACCGGCCCAACCCGCGCTTTTCGGTCGAGGACGCGATCCGCGACGTCGGCATCGGCGAGGCGGTGACCTCGTTCCTGCTCGACAAGGGCGACCCCGGCATCGTCGAGCGCACACTGGTGCGCCCGCCCTCGTCGCAGATCGGCGCCATCGACGCCGCCACCCGCGCGGCGGTGATCGCGGCCTCGCCGTTCAAGGGGAAATACGACACCACGCTGGACCGTGACAGCGCGTTCGAGCGGTTGCAGGCCCGCGCCAATGGCGCCGCGTCCGAGGTGCAGGCGGCGGTGGCGCAGGGCGCGCAGGAATTCAACTCGGCCCGCCGCTTTACCGCAGGCAGCCCGGCTGGGGGCAGCACCGGTGGCGCCAGCAGGGTCGCCAGCACCCCGGCCAGGGCCCCGGCCGCCAGCCGCAGCGACACCCTCGGCACCGCCTTCGCCAAAAGCTTCGTGCGCCAGTTGGGCAGCGCCGCCAGCCGCGAGATCATCCGGGGCGTGATGGGCGGGCTGTTCCGGGCGCGCTGACGCGGCCGCCGATCAGCTCAATTTGACGCAGATTCCGGGCCGCACGGCCAAATCCTGACGGAATCGATGGGCACCCTGCGGCATCGCGCCCCCTTGCCGGACGGGCGCCTTGCAGGAGCCCGCCGATGCCGCTGACCGCCCCGGAACAACTGATCCTTGAACTGATCAACCGCGCCCGTCTCGACCCGCTGGGCGAGGCGAAACGGGACGGGATCGACCTCAACCAGGGGCTTACTGCCGGCACCCTGGGCGCGCAGGTGCGCGAGGTGCTGGCCCCGGATGCGGCGCTGGCCACGGCGGCGGACCGGCATTCGCTGTGGATGCTGGACACCGATACCTTCAGCCACACCGGCGCCAATGGCTCGACCCCCGTCCAGCGCGTCCAGGCGGCCGGCTATGCGCTGACCGGGGCCTGGAAATGCGGCGAGAATATCGCGGCCAACGGTTCGACCGGCGCGATCAGTCTGGACGCCATCGCGGCACAGCAGCATCACGACCTGTTCCTGAGCCCGCTGCACCGCGAGAACATTCTCGACGACGTCTATCGACAGATCGGCGTCGGGCAGGTGGCGGGCGCTTTCACCGACGCCACCGGCACAACCTTCAACGCCGCAATGCTGACCGAGGATTTCGCCCGCGCAGGCACCCCGGTCTTTGTCACCGGCGTGGCCTATGCCGACCGCGACGCGAACCATTTCTACTCGATCGGCGAAGGCCGCGCCGGGGTGGTGCTGTCCGCGAACGGCGCCAGCACCGGCACCGAGTCGGCGGGCGGCTACGCGCTGGCCCTGTCGGCGGCGGCGGCCCAGACGGTGACGCTGACCGACGGCAAGGCGGCCACGGTGGTGCAGGTCGACCTGAGCCACGGCAACGTCAAGCTCGACCTGGTGGACGGCAACCGGATCGAGACCTCGGGCAACCTGACGCTGGTCTCGGGGGTGGCCAATGCCGCGCTGCTGGGGGCCGGCGCGCTGAACCTGACCGGCAGCGCCGCCGCCAACGCGCTGACCGGAAACGCTGCGGCGAACGTGCTGCACGGCGGCGCGGGCAACGACACGCTGACCGGCGGCGGCGGCGGCGACGGTCTGTTCGGCGACGCGGGCAACGACCTCCTGACCGGCGGCACCGGCAACGACATGCTCTACGGCGGCGAGGGGGCCGACCGGGTGCTGGGCGGGGCGGGCAACGACCGCCTCTGGGGCGGCGCGGCGGGCGACTGGCTCGACGGCGGCGGCGCGGCGGACGTGCTGACCGGTGGCGCGGGCGCCGACCGATTCGTGTTCCGCCCGCTGTCGGGGCACGACACGGTGATCGATTTCCAGGCGGCGCAGGGCGACCGGCTGGAGCTTGACCACCTGCTGTGGTCGGGGGCGCTGACCGCGGCGCAGGTGGTTGCCAACTTCGCCCACGCGGCGGCGGGCAGCGCGGTGTTCGATTTCGGCCATGGCGATCTGCTGACGCTTCAGTATCAGGCCGACCTCGGCGCGCTTGCCCAGCACATCGACCTGATCTGATCGGGTCAGAGCGGGCGGATCCTCAGCTTGGTGATGCGGTTCTCGCGCCGCGCCGCCACCTCGAAGCGAAAGCCGTGGTAGCTGAACACCTGACCCTCGGCCGGGATCATCTGCGCTTCGTGGATGACGAGGCCCGCGACCGTGTTGGCCTCGTCATCGGGCAGCGCCCAGTCCATCGCGCGGTTCAGGTCGCGGATCGTCATCGCGCCTTCCACCAGATAGTCGCCATTCTCCGACCGTTTCAGCGGATGGTCGGGATCCACGTCATGCTCGTCGTTGATCTGGCCGACGATCTCCTCAAGGATATCCTCCAGCGTGATCAGCCCGCGCAGGCTGCCGTATTCGTCCACCACCAGCGCGAAATGGGTGCGCCGCCGCAGGAACTGGCGCATCTGTTCGTCCAGCGGCGTCGTTTCGGGGACGAAATAGGGCTTCATCGCGATCTTCAGCACATCGAGCCCGCGCAGCGCCGCCAGCGAGCCTTCGTTGCCGCCGCTGCCGCGCACCAGCCGATCGACCTCGCGCAGCAAATCCTTGGCGTGGATCACGCCGACGATGTTTTCCGGCTCGCCGCGATAGGCCGGGATGCGGGTGTAGGGCGAGGCGAGGCATTGGGTGATGATTTCATCGGGGCTGTCCTCGATGTCGATCATCTCGATCTGGCTGCGGTGGCGCATGATCTCTTCCACCGTGCGGTCGCTGAGATCGAGCGAGGCCAGCAGACGGTCGCGGTCTTCCTTTTCCACCGCGCCCTCGGAATGGCCAAGCGAGATGGCGCCGACGATTTCCTCGCGCAGCGCATGGATCTTGCTGTCGGGGTCGGTGCGGACGCCGAACAGCATGAGCAGCAGCCGCACGAACAGCCGCACCGCATGGACAACGGGTGACAGCGTCAGGATCACCACCCGCACCAGCGGCGCCACGCGCAGCGCCGCGACCTCGGGGTTGGTGATGGCGTAGGTCTTGGGCAGCACCTCGGCGAAGATCAGCACGAGGAAGGTCATCACCAGCGTCGCCACCGCGACGCCCGAGTGGCCGAAGATGCGCGTCAGCAGCGCCGTCGCCAGCGAGGCCGACAGGATGTTGGCGACGTTGTTGCCCATCAGCAGCGCGCCGATCATCCGCTCGTTGTCGTCGGTCACGCGCAGCGCGGTGGCGGCGCGGTGCGAGCCCTTGTCGGCCTGCGCCCGCAGCTTGGCGCGCGAGGCCGCCGTCAGCGCCGTTTCGGAGCCCGAGAAGAAGGCCGACAGCACCAGCAGCAGGACAATCCCCCCGGCGGTCAGCCAGAAGGCGGCGTCGAGGTTCTGGGCGAAGGTGTCAAGGGCGGCGGGCATGGGAAATGCGATCGGTTGGGGGCAGGTGCGTTATCGTCGGGCGCGCCGGGCGTTGCAAGCGGCGGTGCGGGGGTCAGCCGTCACGGGCCAGCGGGTGATGCTCCAGCACAAGGGTGCGCAGGCGTTCGTCCAGCACATGGGTGTAAATCTCGGTGGTGGAAATGTCGGCATGGCCCAGCAGGGTCTGGATCACCCGCAGGTCGGCGCCATTGGCCAGCAGGTGGGTGGCGAAGGCGTGGCGCAGGGTGTGCGGCGTGACCGTTGCGGGGTCGATGCCGCCCGCCGCCGCCAGTTGCTTGATCAGCAGGAAGAAGTGCTGGCGGGTCAGGTGCCCCTCGGCGCCCCGGCCGGGGAACAGATGGCGCAACGGCGGCGAGGGTTTGCGCCCGGCGGCGGTCGCGGCGGTGGCGGTGGCCGCCTCGGCCGCGTCACGCAAGGCGAGCCAGGCGCGCAGGGCGGCGCGGGCGGGCGGCGACAGCGGCACCATGCGTTCCTTGCCGCCCTTGCCGGACACCAGGATCATGCGCGGATCGCCCCGCACGGCGGAAACCGGGAGGCCGACCAACTCGCTGACGCGCAGCCCGGTGGCATAGAGCAGTTCCACCAGGCAGGTGTTGCGCACCCGGTCCTCGGGGCGGCCGGTGTCGCGCGCGGCATTGAGGATCGCCTCGACCTCGGCCACGCTCAGCGTGCCGGGCAGATGCTTGTCGCGCCCCGGCCCGGTCAGCTTCAGCGCCGGATTGTCGGCGCGCCAGCCTTCCTCATGCGCAAAACGGTATAGCTGGCGGATCGCCGACAGCCGCCGTGCGCGGGTGGCCTTGGACAGGCCGCGCGCCGCGCAGGAAATCAGGTAGTTTTCCACCTCGGCACGGGTGGCGCGCGAAAGGTCGCTGCCCTGCGCCGCCAGCCAGTCGGTGAAATCGGTCAGGTCGCGGCCATAGGCGAGGCGCGTGTTGCGGGCGGCGTCCTGTTCGGCGGCCTGCGCGTCGAGGAAGGTGGAAATCCAGCGGCCTGCCTGTGGCGTCACGCGCTCACCCCGCCCTGGCGATCAGCATCAGTTGCAGCGCCGTCTGCCGCGCCGCGGATTCGAGCCCGGCCTTTCGCAGCGCGGCCAGCCCCTCGGTGACGCCGCGCAGGTCGCCCGACGCCCCGTCCGAGATGCGGGCGATGGCGCGCAGCATCGCCTCGCCCAGCCGGTGCCCGGCGATCAGCGCGTCCAGATCGTCGCCGGCCGAGGCGCCCGGCGCGAAGCCCGCGGCAATCGCGGTGCCCATCGCGTCGGGCGCGGTCAGCCCGTCGACATGCCCGCGCGCCAGACCGATCAGGAACGCCTCAGTCGGGTCGGCGGCGATCCGGGTGCCCGCGATCGCCTCGGCGTCGGGCGACAGCAGGCCGATGCGGAAGCTCAGCGCGGCGGGCTTGCCGGTCAGGTGCAGCGCCGCCAGCGGCTTGGCGTAGAGGGCGGCGAAGGGCACATCCAGCCCGGCGGCGGTGATGTCGTCCCAGGCGACCGGCAGGGTGCGCCCGATCGCGGCCACATCATGCGCGTGCATCGCCGCGTCGAACATCTGCACCGCCGCGACCCGGTCCCAGGGATCACCCGAGGCCGAGGGTTTGCCGGCGGTATAGATGCCGATCAACTGATTGGGCGGAATCGCCCCGGTGCGGGCCAGCCGCTCGGCGGCCTCGATCTGCGCCTTCCAGCCGATGTTGCTGCGCAGGTCGGCCTGCGCGAAGGCGACCGGCAGGATATTGGTGGGCAGCGGCTCGCCGATCGCCTCCATCATGCGCCACACCAGCGGCGTGGGGTGGGCTGGCGGGGGCAGGGCGGTGGCGGAATCGTCGGCGCTGGTGTCGAGGAACCGGGCCAGCACGTCAGTATCCTGCGGCGCGATCATCCCCAGCGCCTCGGCGCCGTTGAGGGTCAGCACCGCCGCGCTCCAGTCGCCGTCCCGGGCGAGGCAGAAGATGCGCGCCGGCAGGGTGGGCGCGATCTCGGGGGTCTGGGCCATCGCCTTGCAGGCGGCGGTTTCCTGCCCCAGCAGCAGTTCGACATCGAACCAGCGCCGAAAAAGGGCGGGCTGACTTGTGCCCGAAACCTGCAACAATGCCTGCGCCTGATCGAGCGCGCCGAAATCCAGCAGCCGGTCGACCCGCGCGATCAGGAAGCTGCCGCTTGCCCCGGCATCGGCGGGTGGATCGACCTCGGCCAGGATCAGCGCATAGAGCAGATCCTGCAGCGCGGGCAGCAGCCGCATCGGCTCGGCCTTCAGCAGCGCGATCAGGTCGGCGCTGGCGCTGCCCTGCCAGAGGTCGCGCGGCAGCCCGCTGACCGAGACCGGGATCAGCCCGGCCGCGTCAAGCTGCTGGGTGCCCAGCACGGAAACGTCGATGCCGGGCGCCGGAGGCTGCCCGACCGGCGGCACGGCGGCCACCACATCGGCAGGCGGCGCCACGACCGGCGCGGTGACCGAGCGCGACAGCCAGTCGATCGCCGACATCGGCGGATTGGCCAAGCTGGCGCCCGCCCAGAGGACGGGCCCGACCAGCGCCAGAGGTCGCAGGGCCCCCCTAATCGACATTCAGCTTGACCGGCTGTTCCACCTGCCCCTGCATCGGGCTCAGATCGCCGAGGTAGGCGAAGACCACCAGCGCAACCGCCCCCAGCACCACCACCGCCGCAAGCATCCTGACCACGTACTTCATCCGCCCCGCCTCTCTCACTCCTGCCCGCCTCTTGGAGGGCGCGCGCTTCTTCTATATGGCATGTCGGTGATGTTCATGCCAATCGGCGTGGAAGGTTTTTGCTTGAGCGGGAGCTCGCCCAGTGGTCTGGCGGCTGAAAAAGACGATCGTGATGGTGGGGATGATGGGCGCGGGCAAGACCGCCGTCGGCACCCAGCTTGCACGAATCCTCGGCGTGCCCTTCCTCGATTCCGACGAAGAGATCGTCAAGGCCGCCAACCGCACCATCGCCGAGATTTTCGAGCGCGACGGCGAGCCGTTCTTCCGGGCGAAAGAGGCGCAGGTGATCGCGCGGCTGCTGCACGGCGAGCCTGCCGTGCTGTCGACCGGGGGCGGGGCGTTCCTGCAGGCCGGGAACCGCGCGGCCATTTCGGCGAGCGGCGTTTCGGTTTGGCTCAAGGCCGACCTCGACCTGCTCTGGGCGCGGGTGCGGCACAAGACCACGCGGCCGCTGCTGCGCACGCCCGACCCGCGCGGCACGCTGGCCGAGTTGCTGGCGGTGCGCGGGCCGGTCTATGCGCTGGCCGACCTGACGGTGGAGTCGCGCCCCGAATACTCGATCGAGGCGATGGCCGAGACGGTCGCGGCCGCGCTGCTGACCCGCCCCGACGTGCTGGAAAGGAAATAGGATGGCCGACCGGATCGACACCGTGCGGGTGGAGCTTGGCGCCCGCGCCTATGACGTGCGCATCGGGCCCGGCCTGCTGGCCCGCGCCGGGGCCGAGATCGCGCCGATCTTGCGCCGCAAGCGGGTGGCGGTGGTGACCGACGACACCGTGGCGGCGCTGCATCTGGATGCGTTGCGCGCCGGTCTGGCCGCCGAGGGCATCGCGATGACGGCGCTCGCGTTGCCGCCGGGCGAGGGCACCAAGGGCTGGCCGGAGTTTACCCGCACCGTCGAGTGGCTGCTGGCCGAGAAGGTCGAGCGGCGCGACATCGTGGTGGCCTTCGGCGGCGGCGTGATCGGCGATCTGGCGGGCTTTGCGGCGGCGGTGCTGCGGCGCGGGGTGCGGTTCGTGCAGATCCCGACCTCGCTGCTGGCGCAGGTCGACAGTTCGGTGGGCGGCAAGACCGGCATCAACTCCACGCATGGCAAGAACCTGATCGGGGCGTTTCATCAGCCGTCGCTGGTGCTGGCCGACATCGGCGTGCTGGGCACGCTGCCCTCGCGCGATTTCCTCGCCGGCTATGGCGAGGTGGTGAAATACGGCCTGCTGGGCGATGCGGGCTTCTTCGACTGGCTCGAACGCGAGGCGCCGAGGCTGTCGACCACTCCGGCGCTGGCGCAGGCCGCCGTGCGCCGCTCGGTCGAGATGAAGGCGGGCATCGTTGCGCGCGACGAGACCGAGGAGGGCGAGCGGGCGCTGTTGAACCTTGGCCACACCTTCGGCCACGCGCTCGAGTCGGCGACCGGCTATTCCGGCCGCCTGCTGCATGGCGAAGGCGTGGCGATCGGCTGCGCGCTGGCGTTCGAGCTGTCGATGCGGATGGGTCTGTGTTCGCAAGAGGCGCCCAGCCGGGTCCGGGCGCATCTGCGTGCGATGGGGATGAAGGTGGACCTTGCCGACATTCCGGGCGATCTGCCGGGGGCCGAGGCGCTGCTGGCCCTGATGGCGCAGGACAAGAAGGTGGTCGACGGTCAGTTGCGCTTCATCCTGGCGCGCGGCATCGGCGAGGCCTTCGTGGCGGACGGCGTTGACATGGCGGTGGTGAAGACGCTGCTGGACGATGCGCTGCGCGGGCGATAGGCGCGTTCAGAACAGCCGCTGAAAGAGGCCGAGCGGCAGGTAGCGGCCGAAGCGGAAGAGCCAGGCGAAGGGCGCGGGAAAGCTGGTCGAGAAGCGGCCCTTGCGCATCGCGTCGAGCACGCGCCCGGCGGCGGCTTGCGCGCTCATGATCTGCGGCATGGCAAAGTCGTTCCGCGCGGTCAGCCGGGTGGTGATGAAGCCGGGGTTGACCACTTGCACCCGCACGCCGGTGCCGCGCAGATCGGCGCGCAGGTTCTCGGCCAGATGCATCAGCGCCGATTTGCTCGCGCCATAGCCGATGGCGTCCGGCAGGCCGCGAAACCCGGCCAGCGAGCCGATCAGCACGACCCGCCCGGCCCCGCGCGCCGCCATCGCGGGCACGACATGGCCCAGCAGCCGCAGCGCGCCGATGAAATTGACCGCGGCGATCGCCACCGCCGGTTCCGGTTGCCAGTTGCGCGCGCTCATCGGCGCATAGGCGCCCGCGCAGTAAAGCATGCCGTCGGGCACGCCGACCCGGTCGCAGGCGGCCTGCACCGAGGCCGCATCGGTCACATCGAGTGCGACCGGGGTGATCCCGTCGGTCTCGGCCGCCAGCGCCTGCAACCGCTCAAGGTTGCGGGCCGAGGCGATGACCTTTGCGCCGCCGCGCGCGAGCGCCAGCGCGAGTTCGCGCCCCAGCCCCTCGCTGGCGCCGACGATCCACCATGTCTGGCCCGCGACCATGTCAGGCGTCATCGTTGGTCAGCGGGCGGATGGTGGCGATCAGCTCGGCGACCTTCAGGCCGAACTTGCGCATCTCGGATTTGTTCATGATCGAGCCGTTCTCCATCAGATACATCCAGTCGGTGACGTCCAGCACATGGCCGCCCGCCGCCTCGGTCAGGCGCAGTCGATAGCGCATTCGGGCCGTCGCCCCCGACTGCTGGCCGTGCGCGGTGCCGACAATGTCGGGCGCGGTGGCGGTGAACCGGCCGCCGCCGCCCAGCTTCAACGTCCAGATCCGGTCCTGCGTGTCGCCGCCCGCATAGCGGAAGCTTTCGGCGAGGGTGCCAGTCTCGCCCTGAAACGTGCCGGTCATGCGGGCGACAAAACGCACGCTGACCCGCCCATCGGGGCCGAAGATCACCCCTTCCGAGATCATCGCGCCGCCAAGGTGGGTGCGGAGATCGAAGGCGGGGCCGGTGGCCGCGAAGCGCGCGGGGTCTTGCGCCGCGAAGCTGAAGAACAGGCGCTGCGCCAGCAGGGCGGCGAGGATCAGCGCGAAGAGGATGAAGAGAGACGTCATGTCATCGCGACCTTTCCGGGCAGCGTCGTCACCAGCGCAATGGCCAGCAGTTTCAGGCCACAGGGCAGCACGGCATAGGCGACCGTCAGCGCGCTCAACGCCGCCGCCGTATTGGCGCCGCCGGGCACATATCCGGCGCGGCCAAGGGCGGGCAGCACGGCAGCGGCGGCCAGCGCCAGCGCGATCTTGCCGGTGAAGGCCCACAGCCCGAAGGCGGTGCCCGCGGGCAGATCGTGGCGCGCCAGCGTCGCGGAAAAGAGCGCGGGCAGGATCACCATGTCGGCCCCCAGCGTGGCACCCGAGGCCGCCGAGATCGCGGCGAAGCGGACTGCGGCCCCTTCGGGCAGCAGGGCGGCCCAGGCGAAGGCGAGGATCGCCAGCCCCATCGCCCAAGGCAGCACCCGAACCGGGCCGAACCGGACCGCCAGTCGCGACCAGAGCGGGGCGGTGGCCCCCGCGCTGAGGAAAAAGAGCACGAGGAACGCCCCCGCCAGATGCGGCAGCTTCAACCGGTCGTCGACATAGAACAGGAACAGCGTCGAGGTGATCGCCGTCGGCATCGCATTGGCGAGGCTGAGCAGCAAGAACCGCCCGCCACCCGCGTGCAGGAAGGGCGCCAGCCGCAAAGGCGCGCGGTCCGCCGGGGTGGCGCGGCGCCACAGGCCCCGGGTCAGCAGCCAGATCAGCAGGCCCAGCCCGCTGAGGAACAGCCCGAAGATGCGGTAGGCGGCCAGCGGTTGATAGACGCTGGTCAGCAACGTCGGCAGCACCGCCGCGACCAGCACGCCGACCAGCGCGCCGGTTTCGCGCCAGGCCCCGATGCGCAGATGGGCGCCGGATGCGGTGGACCCAGCCAGCGCGACGCCGACCGAATAGAATAGGATCGAGCCCAGGCTGTAGGCGGTGAAAAGCACGACCAGCGCCGCCGCCAGCCCGGCCAGCCCCGGTTGCAGCGCGAAGACGGCGACAAAGCCCGCGCTCATCCCGATGGCGGCGATGGCGGCCAGCACGCCCTCGCGGCCCCGCATTCCGTCCACCAGCCTGCCCAGCAACGGATCCTGCACGAAATCGACGACGCGGATCGCCAGCAACAGCGCGCTGATCGCGCCGAGGCTGAGCCCGAGGCTGGCGGCGAACTGCGGCAGGTTCACATAAAGCGGCAGCCCCGCCGAGGCGAGAAAGCCCGAGAACGCCGCGATCCGCCAGAGGTCGGCGCGGCCGGTTTGGGGGTCAGGCATGGGCCAGCTCGACCTGAACGACATCGGTGTGCCCGGTGGCGAAGCTTGCCGCGCAGGTTTGCAGGTGATAGCGCCAACTGCGCAGGAAACCCTCGTCGAAGCCCAGCCGGTGCAGGCGCGGGCGTTGCGCGTCCAGCCGCTGCGCCCAGTGGCGGCAGGTGCGGGCGTAGTCGCCGCCAAAGGCAAAGCTGTCGCGCACCGACAGGCCCGCCTGCCGCGCCTGATCGGCGATGACCCGGTTCGACAGCCGCATCCCGCCGGGGCAGGTGTGATGGCGGATGAAGTCGGAGCCGCGGCGGCAGGTCTCGAAGGAACCGTCCTGCACGGTGATCGCCTGAATGACGGCCCGCCCGCCGGGGCGCAGTCGGTCGCGCAGGGTGGCGAAATAGGTCGGCCAGTCGCGCTCGCCCACCGCATCGACCATCTCGATCGAGACGATGCCGTCATAGCGGTCGCGCGCGTCGCGGTAGTCCTGCAACCGGATCTCGGCGCGCCCGTCAAGGCGGGCGTCGGCATAGGCCTTCTGGTTGGGCGAGATTGTCACGCCGGTCACCGCGTGCCCGCGGTCCGCCGCGCGCTCGGCAAAGCCGCCCCAGCCGCAGCCGATTTCCAGCAGGCGCTCGCCCGAGCCGACGCGATCCAGAATCCGGTCGTATTTGCGGCGCTGCGCCCGGCCCAGATCGTCGTCATTCGGCGCGAAGAGCCCGCCGGAATAGGTCATGCTGTCGTCGAGCCAGAGCTGATAGAACTCGTTGCCCACGTCATCGTGGGCGCGGATGTTGCGCGCGGCGCTGCGGCGCGAGGTGGGGCGCACCAGGCGATGGATCAGCCGAAAGCGCAGCCTGTTCCAGAAACCGCCGCAGACGTAGCGGTTCAGCCGGTCGACGTTGCGCAACGCGACGGTGGTCAGCGCCTCGATCGACGGGCTGTCCCACAGACCGGCAACGTAGGTTTCGCCCAAGCCGATATCGCCGCGCGCCAGCGTGGCGGTGACGGCGGACCAGTCGCGCAGGTGCAGTTCCGCCTCGGGCGGGCCCGCGCCGAAGTCGTGGATATGGCCATCGGGCGTGATCACCCGCAAGCGGCCCTCGGTGATCCCGGCGCAGGTGTCGAGGAAGTCGCGCGCGACGCGGTGAGAGAGGAAGCCGAACATCAACTGATCTCCGTCTCGGGGGCGGGGGGAAGGCGCCGGTAGGTGGCACCCTTGAGACGCAGACGCGCCGCGTGCCAGTAGATCAACGCGAGCGTGCGCAGCGGGCCGAACGGCCGCCGCAACGCGGCCGCAAGGATGTGGCGCGTGGCCAAGGGCGTCAGCGAGCCGGTCAGCGTCGTCATCACTCCTTCGGTGTCGTTGCCATAGGCGATGCGGATATCGACGCGGCTGGCCGTCAGATCAAAGCGGAACCGGTAGGCCCCGGCGACATCCTGAAACGGCGAGACGTGAAACACCTTCTGCGCCGTCATCTCGGCCGCCGGAGTGATCGGGGCAAAGCCGGGCAGGTGGCACAGGTAGCTGTGGCGCTGGCCGAAGGTGTTGCTGACCTCGGCAATCACCGCGACCAGTTTGCCCTGCTGCCGGGCGAGCCAGAAGCTGACCGGGTTGAAGCTGAACCACAGGAACCGCGGCTGGGTCAGCAGGCTCAGCGTCACCTCAGGCGCGCCGCGCGCCGCCAGAACTGCGCGGGCCCAGACCGCACCCTCGCCCTTGCCGGGCGGGCCGCCGTGATCGCGGTCCTGCACCGAGATCAGGTTGAACCGGTTGCGCGACAAGAACGCGGGCCGGGCCGGGGCATCCGGGTCGATCAGCAGGTAATCGACCCGGTGCGCCAACCGGTGCGAGACCGTGCCGCGCCGCAGGTGGGTGGTGCGCCCGGCGAGGTAGAGCGCAGCGGAAATCCCGGTAAGGGCGGTCATACCCGGACTCTCGTCAACCCGCGGGCGACGCGGGCGGCGCTGGCGCAGCCGTCCTCGTGAAAGCCGTGGCGCAGCCAAGCGCCCGCGTACCAGGTGCGGTTCTGGCCCTGCAACCCGCTCAGGGTCTTCTGCGCGGTCAGGGCGGCGCGGTCGAACACCGGGTGCCGGAACACGGTTACATCATGGACAAGGTGATCGGGCACCTCGCGCATCGGGTTCAGCGTCACGAACAGCGGGTCGTCTTCCGGGATGTTCTGCAACCGGTTCATCCAGTAGGTGACGCCGATCCCGGTCTCGGGGCCCTTGGTCCGGGCGATATGGTTCCAGGCCGCCCAGCAGGGACGGCGGCGCGGCATCTGGCTGATGTCGCGGTGCAGCACGGCGCGGTTGTCCTGATAGCGGATGGCGGACAGCGCGGCACGCTCGGCCGGGGCCGGGGCGTTCAGCAGGCGCAGCGCGGTATCCGAATGGCAGGCGAACACCACCTGATCGAATTCGGCGGGCGCCATCCCCGCGGCGTGGACCGTCACGGCCCCGGCCTCGCGGTGCACCCCCCGCACCGGCGTTGCCGCCCGGATCGTGACGCCGCGGGTCTTCAGATCGGCCGCCAGCCGGGTGACGTACTCGATGCTGCCGCCCTGGACCGTCCACCATTGGTGCTGGCCGGTGGCCGACAGCAGCGCATGATTGGCGAAGAAACGCACCAGCGTGCGGGCCGGGAAGGCGCCGATTTCACGGGTGGGCGTCGACCAGATCGCGCCGCAGACCGGGCGCAGATAGTAATGCTCGAACCACGGGCCGAGGCCCAGCCGCCGGATCAGTTGATCCACCGTCAGATCGTCGCTGTCGGCCGCCCGTTCGGCATGCCGGTTGAAGCGGAAGATGTCGCGCAACATGCGCCAATAGGACGGGCGCGCGACGTTGCCCGGTTGTCCGAAGACCCCGCGCAGGCTGTCGAGCGCGTATTCGACGCGGCCGTCATCGACCGAGACGGCAAAGCCCATGTCGCTTTTCACGACGGGCACGTCCAGCTCGTGGAACATCCGCGTCAGGTGCGGGTAGTTGGCGTAGTTGAACACGATGAAGCCGGTATCGACGGGCTGATCCCCGGCCCGCCCCGCCATCACGGTGCGCGCGTGGCCGCCCAGCCGCGGTTCGGCCTCGAACACCGTCACGGAATTGGCGGGGGCCAGAAGCCGGGCCGCCATGAGCCCCGAAACGCCGGCTCCGATGATGGCGATGCGTTGCCCCGGCTGATAGGGCGCGTCGAAGGACATTCCGGGTTCCGGTCAGTTGCTGCTTGCACTGATGATTACGGCGGGCACCGAAATCCGGATCAAAGAAGGATCGCGGGCGCAGGTTCCCCTGATTCCTCTGACGCGTGACGCGCCCGCGATCCGCAGTCCTTGCCGGTCATGGAATGAGGAACCGCTGCGGAGGGATGACCCCGCGGCGGTTCACGGGTGTCGTGAGGGTGGCGTCAGAACGGAATTTCGTCGTCCATGTCGCCACGCCCGCCGCCCGACGACCCGCCCCCGAAGCCGCCACCCGTAGAGCCGCCACCCGTAGAGCCGCCGCCATAGCCGCCGCCCGACCCGCCGCCGCCCGACCCGCCGCCGTAACCGCCCGAGGCCGGACCGCTGTCATAGCCGCCCGTCTCGCCCGCACCCGCCGCATCGCCGCGACCGCCGAGCAGGGTCAACTCGCCCCGGAACGGGCGCAGCACGACCTCGGTCGAATAGCGGTCGGCGCCGGACTGGTCCTGCCACTTGCGGGTTTCCAGTTGGCCCTCGATGTAGACGGTCGAGCCCTTGCGCAGATATTGTTCCGCGATGCGCACGAGGTTTTCGTTGAAGATCGCGACCGAGTGCCACTCGGTCCGCTCCTTGCGCTCGCCGGTCGCCTTGTCGCGCCAGTTTTCCGAGGTGGCGATGCGCAGGTTGCAGACCTTGCCGCCGTTCGGAAAGCTGCGCACCTCTGGATCGCGGCCCAGATTGCCGATCAGAATGACCTTGTTCACCGAGCCTGCCATCGTCGTCTCCCGTCGAATCCCGTTGGTTCTCTTCCTTACAACACCGCATCATGGTTATGAACAGGTTACCGTTCCCGAAGCCGTTGGCGGGTCTTTGCGCATCGGCCGGGCGCCGGGGTGGCGGATCGCACCGATTTCGGTATAGTCGCGCCAAGATTATCGGGGACAAGCGATGCGCTTCGTGCACGGGGTCATAGCGGTCTGTCTGGCCACCACGCTGGCCACGACGGCCGGGGCAGAGACGATCCTGCTGGCGACCTCGTCGTCGCGGCTGGCGCTGTTCCGCTCGCAGATCAAGCTGATCGATACGCGGCTGTCGCGCGAATACACGAATTCCGACCGCTTGCAGCCCAAGCGCGCCGATGGCGGTGACGGCACGTTGCCACGCTATGGCGGCAATTATCGCGGCGCCTGGTATGAACAGGCGCGCGCCGTCGCCCGCGCTCATGGCGTGCCGGAAGACCTGTTCCTGCGGCTGATCGAGCGCGAGTCGAACTGGAATCCGGCGGCCGTGTCGGACAAGGGCGCGACGGGGCTGGCACAACTGATGCCGGATACCGCGCGCCAGTTGAACGTCGATATCGCCGACCCCAAGGCGAACCTCGATGGCGGTGCGCGTTATCTGCGGATGATGTACGACCGCTTCGGCAACTGGCGGATGGCGCTGGCGGCCTACAACGCGGGGCCGGAAGCCGTCGACAAGACCGGCGGCGTGCCGCCCTTCGACGAAACCCAGGCCTATGTCGTGGCGATCCTCGGCAGCTGAGGCCGGATCGCTGCGGTGAACCGGCGCGCGGCGCTATTCCGCCGCGATGGTGATCACCGGCTCCATGCCGTTCAGCACGGCATCCGACAGGTGGCACTTGATCTGGTGCCCGGCGGCCATCGTCTTCATCGACGGCAGTTCGATATCACAAAGTCCGCCCGGCACCAGCGATTTCCAGCGGCAGCGGGTCTGGAACGGGCAGCCCGGCGGCGGGTTCATCGCCGAGGGGATATCGCCTTCCAGCACGATGCGCTTCTTGATCACCCGCGTGTCGGCGATCGGCACCGCCGACAGCAGCGCCTCGGTATAGGGGTGGTAGGGCGGCGAGAATACCTGATCGGTGCTGCCGATCTCGACCACATGGCCCAGATACATCACCAGCACCCGGTCGCTGAGGTAGCGCACCACCGACAGATCGTGGCTGATGAACAGCAGCGTCGTGCGGTTCTTGCGCTGAATCTCCATCAGCAGGTCGGTCACCGCCGCCTGCACCGACACGTCGAGCGCCGAGACCGGCTCATCGGCCACCACCACCTTGGCGCCGCCCGCGAAGGCGCGCGCGATGCCGACGCGCTGCTTCTGCCCGCCTGAAAGCTGGCGCGGCTTGCGGTCGGCGAACGAGCGCGGCAGCTTCACGAGGTCGAGCAGGGTCAGCATCCGTTCGGTGCGCTCGGCGTCGGATTTGCCCTCCTTGAAGATTTCCAGCGCGCGGATGATCTGGCGTCCGACCGTCATCGAGGGGTTCAGCGTGTCGAACGGGTTCTGGAACACCATCTGCACCGAAGACACCGTATCGGTGTTGCGCTTCTCGATCGGGGTGTTCTGGATGTTCTCGTCGAACAGCATGATCGAGCCCGAGGTGGCGGTTTCCAGCCCCATCAGCACCTTGGCGAAGGTCGACTTGCCGCAGCCCGATTCCCCCACGATCGCCAGCGTCTCGCCCTCATGCGCCTCGAAACTGAGGGTTTCATTGGCTTTCACCACTTTGGTGAGGCCGCCCCCGAACAGGTTGCCGGCCGAGACCTCGTAATATTTGCGCAGGTCTTCCATCTTCAGCACGACCGCGCCGATCGGCGTCTTGGGCACCGCCTTGCGGGCGGCGGGGGGCATGTCCCAGTCGATCTCGGCAAAGCGCAGGCAGCGGCTTTGATGCCGGTCACCGCCCGGCACCGTGGCCATCGGAATGTCCTGCGCGTCACATTGCCCGGCGTGGAAATAATCGCAGCGCGGGCCGAAGTTGCAGCCCCTGGGCCGGTCGTGCGGCAGCGGGAAGTTTCCGGGAATCGCGATCAGCGGGCTTGTGTTCTTGTCGGCGCTTGGCAGCGGGATCGAGCGGAACAGCGCCTGTGTATAGGGATGGCGCATCTTGTCGAAGACCTCGACCACCGCGCCCGCCTCGACCGCCTCGCCGGAATACATCACGCAGAGCCGGTCGCAGGTGTCGAGGATCAGCCCGAGGTTGTGGCTGATGAACAGCATCGAGGTGCCGTATTTGCGCCCCAGATCCTTCACCAGATCGACGATGCCGGCCTCCACCGTCACGTCGAGCGCGGTGGTGGGCTCGTCGAGGATCAGCAGCGCCGGCTTGGACATCAGCGCCATCGCGATGACGATGCGCTGCTGCTGGCCGCCCGAAAGCTGATGCGGGTAGGCTTTCAGGATGCGGTCGGGGTCGGGCAGGCGGACATCGGCGATGATCTGGCGAGCGAGGGCGATCGCGTCGTCATGGGCCATGCCTTCATGGATGATCGGCACCTCGGCCAGTTGTTCGCCCACCCGCATCGCCGGATTCAGGCTGGCCATCGGCTCCTGATAGATCATGGCGATTTCCTTGCCGCGGATCGCCCGCAGTTCGGCAGGGGTCATGGTGCAGAGGTCACGGCCCTTAAACTTGATGGAGCCGCCGACGATGCGGCCGTTCTTGCCCAGATCCTGCATCACCCCCAGCGCGACGGTGGACTTGCCGCAACCGGACTCGCCCACCAGCCCCATCGACTCGCCCGCCATCACGGTGCAGGAAAAATCCATCACCGCGGGGATCTCGCGCAGGCGGGTGAAGAAGCTGATCGAGAGGTGGTCGATCTCGAGGATCGGCTTCGAGGGGTTCCAGGCGGTTTGGTCACTCATCGGTGGTCTCCGTTGGCTGGTGGCCGGGGGCGCTGCCCCCGGACCCCCGGGATATTTAGAAACGGAAGAACTGAGAGGCGCGGCGCATGTGCGTCAATCCCTCAAGCTTTCTTCACGCAAGCCGTCGGCGAGCAGGTTGAGACCCAGAACAAGGCTCATCAGCGCGATGGCGGGCACGAAGGCGGGGTAGGGGTAGATCGACAGCAGTTTGCGGCCCGCGTTGATGGTGGAGCCCCAGTCCGGGCTTTCCGGGCTGACGCCGAGGCCGAAGAAGCCGAGCGTTCCCAAGAGGATGGTGGTGTAGCCGATGCGCAGGCAGAAATCGACGATCAGCGGGCCGCGCGCGTTGGGCAGGATCTCCCACAGCATGATGTACCACGGGCCCTCGCCGCGGGTCTGGGCGGCGGCGACGTAGTCGCGCGACTTGATGTCGAGGGTGATGCCGCGCACGATCCGGAACACGGTGGGCGAGTTCACGAAGACCACCGAGACGAAGACGTTGAGCATGTTCGAGTCCATCGCGAAGACACCGAGCGGATCGGCGTTGAAGGCGAGGCCGGAATAGGCCCAGAAGCCGAGCACCAGGGTCAGGCCGACGTAGAGGTTGCGCTTCCACGGCGAGGTGAAGTAGCGGCTGTTCCAGAGCACCGTGAGAAACAGGATCGGGAACAGGAACAGCACGGCGGCGAGGTAGATCGGCACGCCGGTCTCGCGGATCGCGGGGGTGACGAGAAGGTAAAAGAGCAGGATCACCGGGAAGGCCAGCACGAGGTTGGCGACGAAAGACAGGATCGTGTCGAGGCGTCCACCGGAATAGCCCGCGGGCAGGCCGAGGGTGACGCCGACCATGTAGGCGAAGGTGGTGGCCGCCGGCGCGATGATCAGCACGCGGCGCGCGCCCATCACCATGCGGCTGAACACGTCGCGGGCGAGGTTGTCGCCGCCGAAGATGTACCACGGATAGCCCGTCCCGCCCGCGGGCATCGCCGCGCCGGGCCAGGCGTTCTTGAGCTGCACGACCTGATCCAGCGGGTCGTGGGTGATGATCATGTCGGCAAAGAGCGCGGTGTAGGCCCAGAACATCACCATGACCAGGCCGACCATGCCGACCGGGCTGTCGAACAGCTTGCCGTAAAGCCCGAGCCGGCGCCGGAACACCAACGACAGCACGAGGGTGACGACAAGCGCGATCCAGACCGGAACGAAGCGCAACAGAACCTGAGCCAGGATTCCGCCGGTGGTCAGAGCGTCCATGCGGGGCCTCCTCAGGAAATCCGGATGCGGGGGTTCAGATAGACATAGCCGATGTCGGAGATGAGCTGGGTCAGCAGCACCACCACCACCGCGACCACCGAGCAGCCGAGCAGAAGTTCAATGTCGTTGCCCTCGGCGGCGGACACCAGAGTCCAGCCGAAGCCCTTGTAGTTGAACAGCGTTTCCGTGATCACCACGCCGTTCAGCAGCCAGGGGATCTGCAGCATGATCACCGTGAACGGCGCGATCAGCGCGTTCCGGAGCGCGTGTTTCAGCACTACGTTGCGAAAGCTGACGCCCTTGAGCCGGGCGGTGCGGATGTATTGCGCGGTCATCACCTCGGTCATCGAGGCGCGTGTCATGCGGGCGATGTAGCCGATGCCGTAAAGCGCGATCGTCATCACCGGCAGCGCGAAGTTGTTGAAGGTGATGTGGTCCATCGCGCTGGAGGCCGAGCCCTTGAAGAGCGTGCCCGAGTCGAGCAGGCCCCAGTGCGTCAAGAGCGGCGACAGGCCGACGGTGGAGGAGCCGAGGAGCACGATCAGCACCACGCCCGAGACGTATTCCGGCGTCGCGGTGGAGGCGATCGACAGCGTGGACAGCACCCGGTCGGTGCGCGAGCCCTCTCGCATCCCCGACAGGATGCCGATGATCAGCGAGGTCGGGATCATCACGATCAGCACCCAGAGCATCAGGAGGCCGGTCAGCCCCATCCGGATCGCGATGATCGTTGAGACCGGCTGCTTGAACACCGTCGAGGTGCCCCAGTTGCCCTGGACGATGCCGCAGAAGCGCGGCGCGGGCGTGTCGGGCGCGTTGGGATCGACACAGCGCCCGGTGGGCTTGCCGGTTTCCGCGTTGGTGCCGGTCCAGCCGGGCACCAGCCCCAGCCATTCACCGTAGCGGGCGACCAGCGGGTCGGCGAAGCCGTGGTTTTGCAGCCAGCTTGTCACCTGATCGTCGCTCATCCGGGAAGAAGCCTCGGTTTTTGCGAGTTTCACCAGATTGGGATGCAGGTTTGTCAGGAAGAACACGATGAAGGTCAGGCAGAAGGCCGTCAGGATCATCGTGCCAAGCCGCCGCAGCAAGAACTTGAGCATGGCTCCCTTTCCGGGACAGGACAGTCGCGACCGCAAGATACGGTCGCGCGGCACCCGTCCGCGTCACGCAGAAGGGACCGGAGAGGCCGGGAAACCCCGGCCTCTCCGGCGATCGGACTGGATCAGGCTTCCATCCACCACTTGTAGACGTGCATTTCGAACGTCGGGTGCATTTCGACGTTGTGCACGGTCTTCTTGTAGTGGCGGTAGAGCGAGCGCCAGTAGGGCTGAATCAGCACACCCTGTTCCTGCATGATCTCTTCGACCCGCTTCATCACTTCCTTGCGCTTGTTGGCATCAGCGATCGACATCGCCTTCGCCAGCAGGGTGTCGAACTCGGCGTTTGCGAAGGCGGTCTCGTTCCAGGCGCCGCCCGTCTTGTAGGCCAGCGCCAGCACCTGAACCCCCAGCGGACGCATGTTCCACTCGGTCGCCGAGAACGGATACTTGGTCCAGTCGTTCCAGAAGGTCGAGCCCGGCAGGATCGTCCGTTTCACCTTGATGCCCGCGTCGCGCAATTGCGCGGCGACGGCGTCGCAGGTTGCGGCCTGCCAGCTGTCGTCGATCGAGATCAGCTCGAACTCGTGATCGCCCATGCCGGCCTTGTCGAGCGCGGCCTTGGCGCCCTTCGGGTCGACCTTCAGCGGCGGCAACTGGTAGTATTCCGGGTGGATCGGCGCGACGTGGTGGTTTTCGGCCGGGCTGCCGAGACCGGCATAGCCAAGTTCAAGCACCACCTTGTTGTCGACGGCCAGTTGCAGCGCCTTGCGGACGTTGACGTCCTTGTAGTCCGCCGCGGCCTGGTTGAAGCGCACGGCGATGGTGGCCGAGGTCTTCGCCTCGGATTTTTCCCAGCCGATGCCGTCGAACACCTTCACGAAATCGCCGACCGTCTGGTAGGTCATGTCGATTTCGTCAGCCTGCGCCGCGGCGGCGATCGCCGAGGCGTCGGTGCCGAGGTCGATGAACTCGATCTTGTCGAGGTAGGGGCCGCCCCAGCCTTCGGCGGTGGTGCCCCACCAGGCCAGCTTGGTGTTCTTCGCCAGAACCTGCTTGACGCCGACCTGGTTGGTCTCGGGCAGATAGGGGCCGGTGCCGATCGGGTTCACCGAGGGATCACCGCCCGCATAGCTCGGGTGCACGATGGAGGCCGGGTAGTCGGCCATCCCGGCGATGATCGTGACGTCGGGGGTGTTCAGGTGCAGCACGACGGTGTGATCGTCTTTCACCTCGATCGCGCCGTCCTTCAGCTTCTTGCCGTCCATGATCGCGGGCATCCGGCTGGCCATCGAGTTGCCGTCGACCGCGCCATCGCACCAGCGGGTGAGGTTGAACACCACGTCCTTGGCGGTGAAGTCGTCGCCATTCGACCACTTCACGCCCTTGCGGACGTTGAGCGTGAACTGCGTCGCGTCATCGTTCGCGGCCCAGCTTTCCAGCAGCATGCCGCGGAAGGTGCCGTCGCTGTTGTACTCGACGAGGTATTCCAGCCAGCCGCGGGTGAAGTTGGCGATCTGCGACCAGTCGGCCAGGCGCGGGTCTTTCAGCGCCTTGGTTTCCATGTCCATGCGCAGCGTGCCGCCGGCCTTCGGTGTTGCCGTCGCGGCTTTGGCGGTGGGTGCGGCGAGGCCGATCAGGCCATAGGCGGCAACCGCCGACATCCCCAGCGCCGAGGCGCGCGTGAGGAATTCGCGGCGGCTCAGTTCGCCTGCCTTGACCTCTTCGGCATACATGCGGGCCGCGGGGTGCAACTGCGTGCCGTCCGTCTTCGTGTCAGTCATGAGATAGCTCCCTGTCAGTGATATTGTTTTCGCTCGTGATCGTTTGCAGCAAGCAGGCCGAGCGTCCGTCCTTGTGGATCGTCTTCCGTCATAGCGCACGAGTTCTGGTCCGACGTCTACGTCTACATTCGGCAGTTTGTCGGACATTTGCGACATGTCGCTAGAAAAGCCCCACCGTCGCCTCCGGTCAAGCCCGCGCGGCCCCGTTTCGAGAAAAGAGCGCGCTCAGGCCGACTTGCGGAAGGCGGTCGGGGTCTTGCCGGTGCGGTGCTGGAAGGCGCGCGTGAAATAGGCGGCGGAGGTGAAGCCGAGGCTGCGCGAGACCTCGTTGACCGGCATCCGGGTTTCGGCCAGCAGGCGGCGCGCCTCGAACAGCACGCGGTCCTGCAGCAGCGACGAGGCCGGGCGGCCGCAGGCCTGACGGCAGACCCGGCTGAGGTGGGTGGGCGTCACATCAAGGGCGGCGGCGTAGTCGGCCACGCCCATGCCGGTGCGGAAATCACGTTCCAGCATCACGCTGAATTTCTGCGCCAGGCGGCGGGCGGCATCGGGGCGGATCGCTTCGGGCGGTTGCAGCGCCGCCTGACGTTCGATCCAGACCGACAGCAGGCCAAGATGGTGATGGATCGCACGGGCGTGGCCGGGTTTGGCGCCGTCCTTCTCGCGCTGGATGGTGTCCAAAAGGGCGGTCAGTTCCATCTGCGTCGCGGCATCGCGGATGCGCAGGTGCTGCGCTGTTTCGGGCAGCGGCAGGTTGCTGTTCGGCCCGAAAAAGAGCGCGCTGCCAAAGACATGCTGCGAGGCCTCGAAGCCGTGCATGGTGCCCGCCGGAATGAAGATCGCGTTGTGGGGCCCGTAGCCGCGGGTGACGCCGCCCACGGTGATGCGACCCTGGCCGCGGGTGAACCACAGCAAGAGCGGCTCGGAAATGCTGCGCATCGCCTCGACCCGCCAGCGCCCGCCGGCCGCAAGGCGCGGAATCGCGATAACCCGTGCGGCGCTGCCGCTCGATTGCTGGTCGTTCATCCTGCGTCGGTCCCCGGGTGGTCTTGTCGGGGAATCCTAGGGGGTGCGGCAGCCGATCCCAAGCGGAAAACGCGCGGTCCCACGCCGCGTCGGCGAAGCGTGGCGCATCCGCACCGCCGACCTCAGCCAAGCTCGATCGCGCGCCAGCCGTGCATCCGGTTGCGAAACCAGGTGCGCTGGCGCTTGGCATATTGCCGCGTCGCGAGCTTCGCGTCGGCGACGGCGGCGTCGAACGGCAGCTCGCCGCGCAGATGGGCGACCAACTCCGGTGCCCCGATGGCACGGGCCGAAGGGCGCGCCGGTTGCCAGAACGGCAGTTCCGCCCGCACCTCCTCCAGCGCGCCCGCGGCCATCATCGCGTCGAACCGCCGGTCGATCCGGGGCGCCAGCCGTTCGGGGGCGGCGTGGATCACCAGCGCCTCGGTTTCCGCCAGCGGCAGCAGCGGCGCCCCGGTGTCGGCCTGCCAGTCGGCCAGCCCGCGGCCGGTGGCGCGCAGCACTTCCCAGGCGCGCTGGACGCGGGCGGGGTTGGCGGTGTCGATGCGCGCCCTGGTGGCGGGGTCGAGCCTTTCGAGCAGGGCGCCGGTGCCCCGCGCGGCGCGCAGCGCGTCGGCCTCGGCGCGGACCTCCGCAGGGGTGGGCGGAATCTCCACCAGCCCGGCGGTCAGCGCGGTGAAGTAAAGCCCGGTGCCGCCGACGATGATCGGCCGCGCGCCCGAGGCCAGAATCGCCGCCACCTCGCGCAGCCAGTGACCGACGGAATAGGGCTGATCACGCCCGATATGGCCATAGAGGCGGTGCGGCGCGCGGGCCTCGTCTTCCGCGCCCGGCCGGGCGGTCAGCAGGCGCCAGCAGCCATAGACCTGCAACGCGTCGGCGTTCACGATCACACCGCCCTGGGTTTGCGCCAGATGCAGCGCCAGCGCCGATTTGCCCGAGGCGGTCGGCCCCGCGATCAGCACCGGGCGCCCGGCTGCGATGGTCTGTGACACTCGGCCTCTCCGTTGCGGCCCCGATCCATGCCGCTTAGGCGTTGAACCTTGCCGCGTTTTCCGACATTTTGCGCCGCAGTCAAGATTTCACGAGACCGGGAGCGCATCGCATGAACGAGGCATCGTCTCATCCACCTGTGGTGACCTACAAGCGGGTGATGCTCAAGATATCGGGCGAGGCGCTGATGGGCGACCAGGGCTACGGCCTGCATCCGCCCACCGTCCAGCGGATCGCGCAAGAGATCAAGGCGGTCCGCGATCTGGGGGTGGAAATCTGCATGGTGATCGGCGGCGGCAACATCTTCCGCGGCCTGCAAGGCTCGGCGCAGGGGATGGAGCGCACGACCGCCGATTACATGGGGATGCTGGCCACCGTGATGAACGCGCTGGCGATGCAGGCCAGCCTGGAGGCGATCGGCGTCTTCACCCGCGTCATCTCGGCGATCCCGATGGATCAGGTCTGCGAGCCCTACATCCGCCGCCGCGCGGTGCGCCATCTGGAAAAGAAGCGGGTCTGCATCTTCGCGGCCGGCACCGGCAACCCCTATTTCACCACCGACACCGCCGCCACGCTGCGCGCCAACGAAATGAGCTGCGAGGCGATCTTCAAGGGCACCAAGGTGGACGGCGTCTACGACAAGGATCCCAAGAAACACGCCGACGCCCGGCGCTATGCGACCGTCAGCTATGACGAGGTGCTGCAACGGCATCTGGGCGTGATGGATGCCTCGGCGATCGCGCTGGCGCGCGACAACGACCTGCCGATCATCGTCTTCTCGCTTGACGAGCCCGGCGGCTTTTGCGGCATTCTGCGCGGCGAGGGAACTTACACCCGCGTTCACGGCTAGGCTCTACACTCGGGGGTGGCTTGTTGGTATACCAACACGACGCGACCCCTGATCCACAGGGCACGAGGCAGGGAAGAGGAACAACGATGGCGGATGACGCGACCGAGATTGATCTGGACGACCTTCAGCGGCGGATGGACGGCGCGATGGTCGCGTTGCGGCAGGAATACGCCACGCTGCGCACCGGGCGCGGATCGGCGTCGATGCTGGACCCGATTCAGGTCGACGCCTACGGTCAGATGACGCCGATCAACCAGCTTGGCACCATCAACGTGCCCGAGCCGCGCATGGTGACGATCAACGTCTGGGACCGCGCGATGATCTCGAAGGTCGAACGGGCGATTCGCGACTCGGGTCTCGGCATCAACCCGGTGGTAGACGGCCCGATCATCCGGCTGCCGATCCCCGAACTGAACGAGGAACGGCGGCGCGAGCTGACCAAGGTCGCCGCGCATTATTCCGAACAGGCCCGCGTCGCGATCCGCAACGTGCGCCGCGACGGGATGGACCAGCTCAAGCGCGCCAAGACGGCGGGGTTGAGCGAGGACGACGCCAAGATGTATGCCGACGAGGTGCAGGCGCTGACCGACAAGGCGATTGCCGCGGTCGACCGGGCGCTTGAGACGAAACAGCAGGAGATCATGCACGTCTAGGCGCGCAGGATCGACCGGAAGGGACAGGAAGTGGCCGCCGACGACACCACGGGAACCCCGCTCCCGTCCCGCAGGACCGCCGAGCACGTCGCCATCATCATGGATGGCAACGGCCGCTGGGCAACGCAGCGCGGCTGGCCGCGGCTGGTCGGTCACCGCCGTGGCGCCGAGAGGGTCAAGCAGATCGTGCGGGCCTGCCCCGACCTCGGCATCCGCTGGATCACCATCTACGCCTTCTCGACCGAGAACTGGAAACGTTCCACCGAAGAGGTGCTGGGCCTGATGGGCATCTTCGCGCGCTACATCGAGCGCGAGGCCGACCGGCTGTCGGCGGAAGGGGTGCGGATGCGCTTCATCGGCGACCGCTCGCGGCTGGATGCCAAGTTGCAGCGCCTGATGGCGGGCATCGAGATGCGCACCAGCGGCAACACAAGGCTGAACCTGACCGTGGCGATCAATTACGGCGGGCGCGACGAGATCGTGCGCGCCGCGCGCGCCGTGGCGGCGCAGGTGGCCGCGGGCACGCTGACCGCCGATCAGATCGACAGCGAGGTGATCGAACGCGCGCTTGACACCGCCGACCTTCCCGACCCCGATCTGGTGATCCGCACCAGCGGCGAGACGCGGGTCTCGAACTTCCTGCTGTGGCAGGCGGCCTATGCCGAATACGAGTTCACCCAGACGCTCTGGCCGGATTTCACCGTCGAGGAACTGGCGTCGATCCTCGACCGCGTGGCCGTGCGCGACCGCCGCTTCGGGGCCGTCAGCGCATGAAGCCGCCGGCAAAATGGGCCGACCTGCGCCAGCGCATGATTTCGGGTCTGCTGCTGGCGCTGGTCGGTATCGTCGCGGTGCGGCTGGGCGGGATCTGGTTCACCGCGCTGACGACCGTCGCCACCGGGCTGATGCTGTGGGAACTGGCGGCGATGCTGGGGGCGGGACGCAAGGCGCTGATCGCCTGCGCCCTGGGCGCCGGGGCGATCGTGGCGGCCCGCGTCACCTCCGGCCCGATCGAGATCGCGATGCTGGTGGCCGTGGCGGCGGGCGCCGCCTCGCTGGTGGCGCGCGACCGGGCGATCTGCTTTGCCTACGGGTTGGCGGTCCTGCTGGCGGCCGACGGGCTGACCGACTTCCGCGATGACAACGGTGGCACCTGGCTGTTCTGGCTGATCTTCGTCGTCATCATCACCGACATCGCGGGCTACTTCGGCGGGCGGCTGATCGGCGGGCCGAAGTTCTGGCCCCGCATCAGCCCGAAAAAGACCTGGTCGGGCACCATCGCGGGCTGGATCGGCGCCGCGGCGATCGGGCTGCTGTTCACCCGGTTCACCAGCGCGGGCACCGACCTGATCTGGATCAGCGCGGCGATTTCGCTCGCCTCGCAGATGGGCGACATCACCGAAAGCGCGATCAAGCGGCGGGCGGGCATCAAGGACAGCTCAAACCTGATCCCCGGCCACGGCGGGCTGCTGGACCGGTTCGACGGGCTCTTGGGCGCGTCGTTGGCGATGCTGGCCTTCGCGATCTTCGTGCATGTCCCGGTGGTCAGCATTCTCACTCCGATCGCAGGGCACTGAGCGGTGCGGCGGATCGCGATCTTCGGCGCCACCGGCTCGATCGGACAGAACACCGTCGATCTGCTGACGCGGCAGGGCGGGGCAGGGGCCTACCAGGTTTCCGTGCTGACCGGCGGGCGGAATGTCGCGCTGCTGGCCGCGCAGGCGCGCGCGTTGCGGGCGGGCCTGGCGGTGACGGCGAATGCCGAGTGCTACGCCGACCTCAAGGCGGCCCTGGCGGGCAGCGGCACCGAGGTCGCCGCCGGGCCGGACGCGATCGCCGAGGCGGCGGATCGCCCGGCCGACTGGACGATGTCGGCGATCGTCGGGGCGGCGGGGCTGGTGCCGGGGTTCCGGGCGCTGGCGCAGGGCGGCACCCTGGCGCTGGCCAACAAGGAAAGCCTGGTGACGGCCGGGCCGCTGCTGCTGGCGCAGGCGCGGCGGCATGGCGCCACCATCCTGCCGGTCGACAGCGAACATTCGGCGGTGTTCCAGGCCCTGACCGGCGAGGATATCGCGGCGGTCGAGCGCATCATCATCACCGCCTCGGGCGGGCCGTTCCGCACCTGGAGCGCCGAGCGCATCGCGCGGGCGACCCCCGCCGAGGCGGTGGCGCATCCGAACTGGACGATGGGGCGGCGCATCTCGGTCGATTCGGCGAGCCTGTTCAACAAGGCGCTGGAACTGATCGAGACGCGCGAATTCTTCGGCATCGACCCCGACCGGATCGAGGTGCTGGTGCATCCGCAATCGATCGTGCACGCGCTGGTCGGCTTTATTGACGGCGCGGTGATGGCGCATCTGGGCGCGCCCGACATGCGGCACGCCATCGGCTACGCGCTGAACTGGCCGCAGCGGCGCGAAACGCCGGTGGCGCGGCTTGATCTGGCCGCCATCGGCAGCCTCAGCTTCGAGGCGCCGGACCCGGTGCGGTTCCCCGCGCTCCGCCTCGCTCGCGAGGTTATGAAGGCGGGGGGGCTTGCCGGGGCGGCCTTCAATGCGGCAAAGGAGGTGGCGCTGGACCATTTCCTTGACGGCAGCATCCGGTTTCCCGGCATGGCCGCGGCGGTGGAAGAGACGCTTGCCCGGCTTTCGGGCGAAAGCGGTCTTACGAATGCCCCGGTTGATCTGGATGCTGTTCTTGACATGGATCAGCGGGCGCGCGCTGTCGCGCGTGAGGTGATGGACCGGCAGCGGTCAAGGCAACAAGGGTAGGAACGCGTGGATCTTATCGGAATGATACCGTCGTTCGGCGGGCTGCTTTATACCGTCGTGGCCTTTGTCGTCGCGCTGTCGATCATCGTGGCGGTGCATGAATACGGCCACTATATCGTCGGCCGCTGGTCGGGCATCCACGCCGAGGTGTTTTCGCTCGGGTTCGGCCCCACGCTGGTGTCGCGGGTGGACCGGCGCGGCACGCGCTGGCAGATTTGCGCGCTGCCCTTCGGCGGGTTCGTGCGCTTCTTCGGCGACAGCGACGCCGCCTCGGGCAAGGACGCCGAGGCGCTGTCGGAACTGACGCCGGAGGAACGGCGCCACACCATGCACGGCGCCCCGCTCTGGGCGCGCGCCGCGACCGTGGTGGCGGGCCCGGCGTTCAACTTCGTCTTCGCGATCGCCCTTCTGGTCGTGCTCTACATGGTGTCGGGCGTGCCGACCGATCCGCCGTCGGTGGGCCAGATGAAACCGATGCCGGTCGCCAGTGCGGGCCTGCAGGCCGGCGACACGATTCTGACGATGGGCGGGATGCCGACGCCCGACAGCGCCAGCTTCGGCGCCGCGGTCGGCAAGCTTTCGCCGGCCCCGACGGTCAGCTACAGCATCCTGCGCGACGGTCAGGCGATGACGGTCGACGGGCCGTTTCCGATGCCGCCGCGCGTCGAGGGCCTGAGCCCGCAATCGGCCGCGATCGCGGCGGGGGTGCACCTGGGCGATGTGGTGACGGCGGTCGACGGCACCCCGATCTGGGCCTTCGAGCAGTTGCGCACGGCCGTCGGCGACTCGGGCGGCAAGCCGGTCGACCTGACGATCTGGCGCGACGGACAGGTGCTGCACGAGACCCTGACCCCCAAGCGCAGCGACCTGCCGACCACCGGCGGCGCCTTCGAGACGCGCTGGCTGATCGGCATCTCGGGCAGCCTCGCCTTCGATCCGAAGACGCGCACGCCCGGCCCGGTCGAGGCCCTGGACCGGGCCTTCACGCAGACCGGCTACATCGTGGAAAGCAGCCTCAGCGGGCTTTATCACATGCTGACCGGCGCGATCAGTTCGTGCAACCTGCACGGCCCGATCGGCATTGCCGAAACCTCGGGCGCGGCGGCCAGCCAGGGGGTGATGAGCTTCTTCGGCTTCATCGCGATGCTGTCGATCGCGGTGGGGCTCTTGAACCTGTTCCCGGTGCCGATCCTCGACGGCGGCCACCTCGTGTTCCACATCTGGGAGGCGGTCACCGGCCGCCCGCCAAGCGACCGCGCGCTGAAGGTGCTGATGGGGGGCGGGCTGTTCCTGATCCTGTCGCTGATGGCTTTCGCGCTGTCCAACGACGTCTTCTGCCCCTGATCGCCCGCGGCATTTCGCCCTTGCGCCTTGGCGCGCCGGATTCTGCCGCGGCGCGCCGGGCGGGCGCCCAAATCTGGCCACAATCGCGCGCTAGACCGTGATCACGCGGTCTGGAAGCGGAGTTTGGCAGATGCACATGGTCATGGACGGCTACCAAGGGCTTTCCCTCATCGTCCGGTTGAACTGGGACCGTATCTTCATGGTCGGCACACTGATCGCCGGGCTTCTGGCCGGGGCCTTCCTTGGCCAGGCGATGACCGGGATGTATTAAGGCCGCCGCCGGGGCCGAAAAAGGCCAAACTGTCCACAGTTGCCTTGCCCGGTTGCCTGCCTCCCCTTTTGACAAGCCCCCCCAATCCCGCTAGTCAGGTCTGACGGATTTTTGACACGGCGGAATGAATATGCACGACGAACGCGGCGCCCAAGCGGCGAACGGTATCGGCCGGGGAGTGGCAGGTGTGCTCCTTCGGGCCTTCGCCGTGGTGGCAATCGCCCTTGCTGTGTTCGCTGCGGCGCTCCGTGCGCAGGCGGCAACCTACACCTTCACCGTGGTTCAGGTCGACGGGCTGCAACGGATCGAAACCGGCACGGTTCTGACCTACGCCGCGATTCCCAAGGGCAAGCCGGTCACCGACGGCGACCTGAACGATGCCTACCAGCGCATCGTGAACTCCGGCCTGTTCGAGACCGTGGACATGCAGCCCTCGGGGTCGCGGCTGGTGATCAAGGTCAAGGAATTCCCGACGATCAACGTGATCAACTTCGAGGGCAACAAGCGGCTCAAGTCCGAAGACCTCGCCAAGCTGATCAAATCGCAGTCGCGCCGGGTCTATTCGCCCTCGCTGGCGGAGGCGGACGCGGCCGCGATCACCGAGGCCTACCGCCAGACCAAGCGCTATGCCGCCATTGTCACGGCGAAGATCATTCCACGCTCGGAAAACCGGGTCGATCTGGTGTTCGACATCCAGGAAGGCGGCACCGTCGAGGTGCAGCGGCTGTCGTTCATCGGCAACCAGACCTTCTCGGACCGTCGCCTGCGCGAGGTTCTGGCGACCAAGCAGGTCGGCTTCCTGCACCAGTTCTTCAGCGACAACACCTTTGTGCCGGACCGGCTGGCCCAGGATGAACAGCAGCTGACCGACTTTTATCACTCGCGCGGCTTCATCGACTTCCGCCTGCTCGACGCCAACGCCCAGATCGACCGCGAGCGCAAGGGGTTCTACCTGACCTTCATGCTTCAGGAAGGCCAGCCCTACGCCTTTGCCAAGACCTACGCGACGACCGAGCTGAAGGACATCGACCTGAAGGACTTCCAGGCGCAGATCCGGATCCGGCCGGGCGTGACCTATTCGCCGACGATCATCGACGACACCGTGACCCGGATGGAAAACGAGGCGATCCGCAAGGGGCTGAACTTCATCCGCGTGACGCCGAAGATCATCCGCGACGACAAGAACCTGGCGCTCGACGTGAACTTCGTCGTCGATCGCGGCCCCAAGGTCTTCATCGAGCGGATCGACATCGAGGGCAACTCGACCACGCAGGACCGCGTGATCCGGCGCCAGTTCCACGCCGTCGAAGGCGACCCGTTCAACCCGCGCGAGGTCAAGGCGGCGTCGGACCGCATCAAGGCGCTCGGCTACTTCAAGGATGTGCAGGTCAACCCGCAACAGGGGGACACGCCCGATCAGGCGATCGTCAACGTCACGGTGCAGGAACAACCCACCGGCACGCTGTCGCTTGGCGGCACCTATGGCATCAGCGGCGGCTTCGGCCTGGCGCTCAGCTTCTCGGAAGACAACTTCCTGGGCCGCGGCCAGTCGGTCAGCGCCAACATCAACACCACCAGCACGGATCAGCAGTCGTCGTTCGGCTTCATCGAGCCGGCGCTGTTCGGCCGCGACCTCGCGTTCAAGCTGAACGGTGGCTATACGACCACGACGCACAGCTACGCGACCTATGACACGCGGCTGGTTTCGTTCAGCCCGGCGATCGAGTTTCCGGTCAGCGCGCGCGGTCGGCTGGAACTGCGCTACAGCGTCGGGCGCAACATGCTGAAGAACTTCGACGCCGATACGTCGACGATCATCACCAGTGAAGGCGGGGGCCGCACCTACAGCGGTCTTGGCTATACCTACAGCTTCGACACCAACCGGGATGCGTTGAGCCCGAAAACCAGCATGCAGTTGCGCTTTGGTCAGGATTTCACGGGGCTCGGTGGCTCGGCGAAATACATCGCGACCACGGCGCTGGCCTCCGCCCAGACCAAGGTCGCGCATGAATCGGTGACGCTGCGCGCGCAACTGGAGGGCGGTGTGATCTCGATGCTCGGCGGGCAGGACAACACTGTGGCCGATCGCTACTTCCTGAACGGCAAGATCATCGGGTTCAAGACCAACGGGCTTGGCCCGCGCGACACGACGACCGCAGCCAACGACGCGCTTGGCGGTAATACCTATGTCGTGGGCCGGGTTGAGGCGATCTTCCCGCTGGGCCTGCCGGAAGACTACGGCATCAGCGGCGGTGTGTTCATGAACGCCGGTTCGGTCTGGAACCTGCAGGATACCTACGGCGTCGCGGTGGACGGCGGCTTCCACCTGCGGGCCGCGTTGGGCTTCACGCTCTACTGGACCACGCCGATCGGGCCGCTGCGCTTCGACTTCTCGCGCGCGATCAAGAAGATGCCGTATGATCAGGTGCAGAACTTCAACCTGTCGATCGCGACGAAGTTCTGATGCGGGCCGGGCGCGTCGCTGCGGTCGCTCTTGCGCTGCTCGTCGCGCCCGCCCTCGCGCTTGCCCAGAACGCCGGGACCGTCGCACCCGATGCGCTGGCACCCGACTCTGCGCCACCCGTCGCGGGCCCACCCGCCGCCGTGACCGCCCCGGATGCGACGTCGACCGGGGCCGGGACGCTGCCGATGCAAAGCCCGGTGCTGACGATCGACCCCGACCGGCTGTTCACCGGCTCGAAGTTCGGCCAGCGGGTCGAACGGGAATACGAAGACAAGGCCCGCCAGCTTGCCGCCGAGAACCGGATCAAGGAGGGCGAGCTGACCGCGGAAGAGCGTGACCTGACCGAGCGCCGCCCGAAGCTGACACCGGAGGAGTTTCGCAAGCTTGCCGATGCCTTCGACGCCAAAGTGGAAGGCATCCGCGCGGCGCAGGGGGCCAAGAACAGCGATCTCGACCACCAGCGCGAGGCCGAACGGCAGCGGTTCCTGCAAACCGCGCTGCCGGTCCTTGGTGATCTGGTGCGCGAGACCGGCGCGGTGGCGATCCTGAATACGCAGGCGATCTTTCTGGCATTCCGGGGCATCGACATCACCGATCGCGCGATCCAGCGGATCGACGCGAAGATCGGCGACGGCACGCAACTGGAGCCCGCGCCGGGCGACGGCACCGCGCCTGCGGTGCCGCCCCCGACACCGCCCCCGACACCGGCCCCGACACTGGCCCCGACACTGGTGCCCGATGTCGGCGGCGCGACGCCCGCACCGGGCAACTAGCGCGCCTTGCCACCCTCGGGCCGAGTTGCTAGTCAGGCAGGCGACCCCGCTCGTACGCCTCACGAAGGAGACATGGATGACGCAGAGCCCCGCCGAAGTTGCCAGCCAGGACGCCCCGGTGGCGATGCTCAGTGCCGACCTCGCGCTCATCTACCGCTGCATTCCGCACCGCTTTCCGTTCCTGTTCGTCGACAAGGTGCACAGCATCGTGCCGCACAAGTCGGCGATCGGCGTGAAGAACGTCACCTTCAACGAGCCGCATTTTCAGGGCCATTTTCCCGGCGTGCCGATCATGCCGGGCGTCACGATCATCGAGGCGATGGCCCAGACCTCGGCGGTGCTGGTCAGCTTGTCGCTCGATCTGGTCGACAAGAACCCGCTGGTCTATTTCATGAACATCGACGGCTGCAAGTTCCGCCGCATGGTGGTGCCCGGCGATGTGTTGAGCATGCACGTGACGGTCAAGCGCGGCGGCGGGCGGGTCTGGAAATTCCACGGTCAGGCGATGGTCGAGGGTGAACTGGCGGCCGAGGCCGAGTTCACCGCCATGATCGACCTCAAGCGCGGGTGAGCGGATGACGATCGACGCCGCGGCCCGCATCCATCCTTCGGCGGTGATCGAGCCGGGCGCCGTCATCGGCGCGGGCTGTATCATCGGCGCTTTCGCGGTGGTCGGGCCCGAGGTGACATTGGCGCCGGGGGTCGAGCTGAAAAGCCACGCCGTCGTCACCGGCTGGACCGACCTGGGCGAGGGCACCGTGGTCTGGCCCTTCGCCTGCGTCGGCGAGGTGCCGCAAGACCTGAAATTCCGTGGCGAGCATACGCGGCTGATCGTCGGCAAGCGCAACCGCATCCGCGAGGGGGCGACGCTGAACACCGGCACCGAGGGCGGCGGTGGCGTCACCCGCATCGGCGACGACTGCCTCCTGATGACGGGCGCCCATGTCGGCCACGACGCGCAGCTTGGCGACCGGATCGTGCTGGCCAATCAGGTCGCTATCGCGGGGCATTGCGTGATCGGCGACGACGTGATCATCGGCGGGCTGTCGGGCATCCACCAGTTCGTGCGCGTCGGGCGCGGGGCGATCATCGGCGCGGTCACGATGGTGACCAATGACGTGATCCCCTACGGCCTGGTGCAGGGCCCGCGCGGCGAGCTTGACGGGCTGAACCTGGTGGGCCTCAAGCGGCGCGGGGTCGAGCGGGCCGACATCACCGCCCTGCGCGCCGCTTACCAGATGCTGGCGCAGGGCGAGGGCGCCTTTGTCGACCGCGCCCGCCGCCTGTCGGAGGAAACCGACAGCGACTATGTGCGTGAGGTCACCGCCTTCATCCTGGCCGGGTCCGACCGGTCATTTCTGACGCCAAGCTGATGCCGGGCCGGGTTGCCATCATCGCCGGAACGGGGGCGCTGCCGGGGTTGGTGGCGCGCGACCTGCTGGCGCACGGCCGGGTGCCCTTGGTCGCGGGCGTGCATGGCTACACCATCGAGGGGCTGACCGCCGAAATCGAGTTCCGCGCCGAACGGATGGTGCCCTTCATGCGCGCGCTGGCCGATCAGGGCGTGACGCAGGTGATCTTTGCCGGGGCGGTGCAGCGGCCCAGGCTCGACCCCGCGCTGTTCGATGCCGAAACGGCGGCGTTGGTGCCGCGCATTCTGGCGGCGATGCAGCAGGGCGACGACGGGCTTCTGCGCGGCGTGATCGGGTTTTTCGAAGAGGCCGGGCTGCCGGTGGTCGGTGTGGCCGACGTCGCGCCCGCGCTGGTGCCTGCGGCGGGCGTCCTTGGCGCGGTGCAGCCCTCCGATGCCGACCGGCGCGATGCTGGCCGGGCCGAGGCGATCGTGACCGGGCTTGGCAGCCTTGATGTGGGGCAGGGCGCGGTGGTGGCGCAGGGCCTGTGCCTGGCCGTCGAGGCGTTGCCGGGCACCGATGCCATGCTGCGCTTCGTGGCCGGGATCGACCCGGTGCTGCGGCGCGACCCCAGGCAGGGGCGCGGCGTGCTGTACAAGGCGCCGAAGCCGGGGCAGGACCGCCGCATCGACCTGCCCGCGCTGGGGGTGCAGACAGTGATCGGCGCGGCCGCGGCGGGCCTTGGCGGCATCGTCTTCGAGGCTGGCGGCGTCGTCCTGCTGGACCGCGCCGCGATGGTGGCCGAGGCCGACCGGCGCGGGCTGTTCCTGTGGTCGCGCGACCCATGAAGCTGTTCCTGATCGCGGGCGAGCCGTCGGGAGACAAGCTGGGCGCCGCGGTGATGGCGGGGCTCAAGTCGCTGGCGCCCGGTGTGAGCTTCGCCGGGGTCGGCGGGCCGCTGATGCAGGCCGAGGGGATGGCGAGCCTTTTTCCGATGGAAGAGCTGTCGGTGATGGGCATCGCCGAGGTGCTGCCGAAGTATCGCGCGCTGATGCGGCGGATCGACCAGACGGCGGCCGCGGTAGTGGGGCTGGCCCCCGACGCGCTGATCACCATCGACAGCCCGGATTTCTGCCTGCGCGTCGCCCGCCGGGTGCGCGCCGCGCGGCCCGGCCAGCGCACCATCCATTACGTCGCGCCCTCGGTCTGGGCCTGGCGGCCGGGGCGGGCGGTAAAGATGGCCGAGGTCATCGACCATGTGCTGGCGCTGCTGCCGTTCGAGCCGCCCTACATGGAGGCGGCGGGGATGACCTGCGATTTCGTCGGTCATCCGGTGGTGGCGGAGCCGCTGGCGACGCTGGCCGAGGCGGCCGAGTTTCGCGCCGCGCAGGGCATCGCGGCCGGGGCGCCGCTGATCCTGACCCTGCCGGGCTCGCGCCGGGGCGAGGTGGCGCGGCTGGGCCCGCGCTTTGGCGAGGTGTTGCGCGCGGTGGTGGCCGCGCACCCCGAGGCGCGGGTGGTGGTGCCGACGGTGCGCGGCGTGGCGGCGGCGGTGCGCGAGATGGTGCAGGGCTGGCCGGGTGCGCCCGTCGTGGTCGAGGAGGTGGCGCAGAAGCGCGCGGCCTTTCGCGCCGCCGACGTGGCGCTGGCGGCGTCCGGCACGGTGTCGCTGGAACTGGCGGCGGCGGGGGTGCCGATGGTGGTGGCCTATGATGTCGCCTGGCTGTCGCGTGTGCTGATGCAGCGGATGATCCGGGTGGATACCTTCACGCTGGTGAACCTGGTCACCGACACCCGCACGGTGCCCGAGTTCATCGGTGCGGCCTGCAAGCCCGCGCTGATCGCGCCCGCGCTGTTGCGGATGCTGGGTGACGGGCCCGAGCGCGCGGCGCAGCGCCGTGCGATGGCCGATTGCATGACGCGCCTCGGCCTTGGCGGCGAGCCGCCGGGACTGCGCGCCGCGCGGTCCGTCCTGTCTCATCTTTCCGCGCAAGGAGCCCTGCCATGACGCCCGATCCGATGACCGCCTTTGCCACCGCACTGGCGAAAGCCCGCGCCCCGATCGACGCCTTCACCGCGCTCGACGCGCTGGTGCAGGCGGTGCTGGGGGCGAAACTCGTCAGCGTGACCACGGTGGAAAAGGGCGGCGCGCTGGCGCGGCGCAGCTATTCCAACATGCCCGGCCCCTATCCCGTCTCGGGCACAAAGGTGGTCGAGCCGAACCGCTGGACCGAAGCCGTGATCGACCGCGGCGAGACCTTTGTCGCCAACACCCTGGCCGAGATCGCCACGGTGTTCCCCGATCACGCGCTGATCGGCTCGCTTGGCCTCGGCTCGGTGGTGAACATGCCGGTGGTGCTGGGCGGCGAGTTGATGGCGACGCTGAACCTGCTCGACGTGGCGGGTTATTTCACGCCCGCGCGGCTGGCGCTGATCCGCGACCGCCTGACCCTGCCGACGCTGGCCGCGCAACTGGCCCATGACCGGCTGGCGGCGCGTTAGCGCGAATTGCGTTCAACATGAATCAGAGTTCGCCCCGAGAGTCGGGCGAATTCTGATGTCCTTGCGTCAGATCGAACGCAATTCGCGTTAGCGGCCCTTCCAGATCCAGCCGCCGCCCAGCACCCGGCTGCCGTCGGGCGCATAGAAGACGCAGGCCTGACCGGGGCTGACGCCTTCCTCGGCGCTCAGCAGTTCCACCTCGGCCTCGGTCGCCGACAGCGGGCGCAGGATCGCCGGGCGCGGCGCGCGGGTGGAGCGCACCTTGACCTCGATCGGCCATTCGGCCTGCGCCGTCAGCGGCACGTCGCCCAGCCAGTTGACCTCGCGCAGCGGCACGCGGGTGGTGGCCAGCGCCTCTTTCGGGCCGACAATCACCCGGCGCGTGGCGGGATCGAGTTTCACGACATAGAGCGGGTCGCCCATGCCGCCGATGCCAAGGCCACGCCTTTGGCCGATGGTGTAGTGGATCACGCCGCGATGGGTGCCGATGACATGGCCCGCCAGATCGACGATCTCGCCGGGATCGGCCGCACCGGGGCGCAGCTTCTCGATCACGGCGGCATAGTTGCCGTCGGGCACGAAGCAGATGTCCTGACTGTCGGGCTTGTCGGCGACCGGCAGGCCATAGCGGACGGCCAGCGCGCGGGTTTCCGCCTTGCTGGACAGGTGCCCCAGCGGGAAGCGCAGATAGGCCAGTTGCGGCGCGGTGGTCGAGAACAGGAAGTAGCTCTGGTCGCGCGCCGGATCGGCGGCACGGTGCAGTTCCGGCCCGTGGACGCCCAGCTTGCGCTGGATGTAGTGCCCGGTCGCCATGCAGTCGGCGTCAAGGTCTTTCGCGGTGGCGAGCAGATCCTTGAACTTCACCCGCTCGTTGCAGCGGATGCAGGGTACCGGCGTCGCCCCCGCCAGATAGGCGTCGGCGAATTCGTCGATCACCGCGTCGCGGAAGATGTTCTCGTAGTCGAGCACGTAATGCGGAAACCCCATCGTCTCGGCCACCCGCCGCGCGTCGTGAATGTCGCGCCCGGCGCAGCAGGCGCCCTTTTTCGCCAGCGCCGCGCCGTGGTCGTAAAGTTGCAGCGTGACACCGACCACGTCGTAGCCTTCCTCGGCCAGCATCGCGGCGACCACCGAACTGTCGACCCCGCCCGACATCGCCACCACCACGCGCGTGTCGGCCGGGGCCTTGGGCAGGCCCAGCGAATTCAGCGGCAGCGTGGGGCGGTCAAGCGGCATCGGGCGTCCTTTCCAAGACCATAAGCAATATAGGAAAATACGACATATTCTCAACCCCCGGGTTTCACCCGTCCTTAAGCCTGACTGGCGAGACTTGCCGGACAGGACCGAGGGGACCGCGATGTATCTCAAGCGAGTAGACGGGCCGCGACAGGTGACCCTGCCGGACGGCAGCGTGCTGAGCCGGGCCGATCTGCCTGCCGCCGACACCCGGCGCTGGGTCGCCAGCCGCAAGGCGGTGGTGGTGCAGGCGGTGGCGCATGGGTTGATTTCGCGTGAAGACGCGCTGCAGCGCTATGCGCTGTCGGAGGAGGAATTCGAACTCTGGCGCGCGGCCGTCGAGGCGCATGGCGTGGCGGGGCTGAAAGTGACAACCATCCAGAAATACAGACAACTTTAAGTTGTTTTTCGCTCGCGCTCTGGCACAGTAACCCCTGGTTAACCAATGGCCGTCAGTGTCGTTAACCGACGGGGGACTGTAGCGGAGTATCGGACATGCGAATTCTTCTGGTCGAAGATGACCCGGCGACCTCGCGCAGCATCGAGTTGATGCTGACGCACGCCAACCTGAACGTCTACTGCACGGATCTGGGCGAGGAAGGGATCGACCTCGCCAAGCTCTACGATTACGATCTGATCCTGCTTGATCTCAACCTGCCGGACATGCACGGGCACGACGTGCTGCGCCAATTGCGCCTGGCGCGGGTCGATACGCCGATCCTGATCCTCTCGGGGGCCGACGATACCGAGAACAAGATCAAGGGCTTCGGCTTCGGTGCCGACGACTACCTGACGAAACCCTTCCACCGCGAGGAACTGGTGGCGCGCATCCACGCCATCATCCGCCGCTCCAAGGGCCATGCCCAGTCGGTCATCCGCACCGGCATGATCGAGGTCAATCTGGATGCCAAGACGGTGCAGGTTTCCGCCAAGACGGTGCACCTGACCGGCAAGGAATACCAGATGCTGGAGCTTCTGAGCCTGCGCAAGGGCACCACGCTGACCAAGGAGATGTTCCTGAACCATCTTTACGGCGGCATGGACGAACCCGAATTGAAGATCATCGACGTCTTCATCTGCAAGCTGCGCAAGAAACTGGCGGAGGCGACGGGGGGCGAGAACTACATCGATACGGTCTGGGGCCGCGGCTATGTGCTGCGCGATCCCAACCCGGCCGAGGCGCGACGCCTCGCCGTAGGGGCCTGAGGCAGAACCCGGCAACCGGGCAGGAATGACACGAGAGCCACCACTCGCGTCTGGACCTCTCCGGGGGCGCCTCCTATCACAAGGGGGGCGACACCCCGGGGAGGCGCAACAATGCAGGGCAAGGCCGTCGAAGACCTGACCGAGGCTGAGGCGCGCGCGGAACTCGCGCGGCTCGCCGCGGCCATCGCCCGCGCGAATCGGGCCTATCACACGCTCGACGCGCCCGAGATGACGGACGCCGACTATGACGCGCTCAAGCGCCGGAACGGGGCGATCGAGGCCGGGTTTCCGGCCCTGAAGCGGGCTGACAGCCCGTCCGATCAGGTCGGCGCGGGTCTGGCCGAAGGCTTTGCCAAGGTCCGCCATGCGGTGCCGATGCTCAGCCTGGAAAACGCCTTCGCGCCCGAAGATGTGGCGGATTTCGATGATCGGGTGCGCAAGTTCCTTGGCCTGACGCCCGACGCGCCGCTGATCTTTACCGCCGAGCCGAAGATCGACGGGCTTTCGCTCAACCTGCGCTATGAGGGCGGCAGGCTGGTGCAGGCGGCGACGCGCGGCGATGGCGAGGTGGGCGAGAACGTCACCGAAAACGCACGGACCATCGCCGACATTCCGCGTCTGGTGGCGACTGCGCCCGACGTGCTGGAGGTGCGCGGCGAGGTCTACATGAGCCACGCCGACTTCGCCGCGCTGAACGCGCGCCAGACGGCGGCCGGTGAAAAGACCTTCGCCAACCCGCGCAATGCCGCCGCCGGCTCGCTGCGCCAGCTTGACGCCGCGATCACCCGCGCGCGGCCGCTGCGGTTCTTTGCCTATGCCTGGGGAGAGTTGTCCGCGGCACTGGCCGAGACCCAGATGGGGGCGATCGAGCGATTCGCGGCGATGGGCTTTCCGACCAACCCGCTGACGCGGCTCTGCGACGGGCCGGAGGCGCTAATGGCGATGTATCGCGAGATCGAGGCGAAGCGCGCGACGCTCGGCTACGATATCGACGGTGTCGTCTACAAGGTGAACGACCTTGCGCTGCAACGGCGGCTGGGGTTCCGGTCCACCACGCCCCGCTGGGCGATCGCGCACAAGTTTCCCGCCGAACTGGCCTGGACCCGGCTGGAGGCGATCGACATCCAGGTCGGCCGCACCGGTGCGCTGTCCCCGGTGGCGCGGCTCTTGCCGGTGACGGTGGGCGGCGTCGTGGTGTCCAACGCGACGCTGCACAACGAGGATTACATCGCCGGGCGCGATGCCAAGGGCAACGCGATCCGCGGCGGCAAGGACATCCGGGTGGGCGACTGGGTGCAGGTCTACCGTGCGGGCGACGTGATCCCCAAGGTCGCCGACGTGGACGTGTCACGCCGGAGCCCCGACGCACAAGCCTTTGAATTCCCGCATGTCTGCCCGGAATGCGGATCGGCCGCGATCCGTGAGGAGGGGGACGCAGTACGCCGGTGTACCGGTGGACTGGCCTGTCCGGCGCAGGCGGTGGAGCGGCTGAAACATTTCGTCAGCCGCGCCGCCTTCGACATCGAAGGCCTGGGCGCCAAGCAGGTCGAGGCGTTCTTCGCCGACCCGATGCTGCCGATCCGCGAACCTGCCGACATCTTCACCCTGGCCGCACGGGATGCCGCCAACCCGTTGCAGAAGCTGAGGAACCGCGACGGCTGGGGCGAGAGGTCGGCCGCCAACCTGTTCGCGGCGATCGAGACGCGGCGCGGCATCCCGCTCAATCGGCTGATCTTCGCGCTTGGCATCCGGCATGTCGGCGAAGCGGCGGCCGGGCTCCTGGCCACGCATTATGGCACCTGGGCGGCCTTCGAGGCGGCGATGACGGCGGCCGAGCCCGGCGCGGGGCCGGAATGGGATGAACTTCTGGCGATCGACGGCGTCGGGGCGGTGCTGGCGACCTCGGTCATCACCGCCTTCCATCAGGCGTCCGAGCGCGCATCGATCGACCGGCTGATCGCGCATCTGACGGTGCAGGACGTCGCACGGCGCGGGCCAGTGGAAAGCCCGGTGGCGGGCAAGACTGTCGTGTTCACCGGCGCGCTGGAGCGGATGACGCGGGCCGAGGCGAAGGCGCGAGCCGAGGCGCTGGGGGCCAAGGTGGCGGGCTCGGTTTCGGCCAAGACCGATCTGGTGGTGGCGGGCCCCGGTGCCGGGTCGAAGGCGAAGGCGGCTGCGGCGCTTGGCGTGCAGGTGATCGACGAAGACGCCTGGCTGGCCCTGATCGGGGACGCCTGACGATGGCGGGCCGGCCGGAGATCCTGTTCCCGCTCTTTGCCAGCCTCGAAACGCTGGAAGGCGTCGGCCCGAAGACGGCCGAGGCAATGGCCGGGCTGGGGATCGAGCGGCCCCGCGACATGCTGTTCACACTGCCGCAAACCGGGATGGACCGCAGCCGCCGCGACTCGGTGCGCGAGGTGGTGCCGCCCGCGGTGGTGACGGTCGAGGTGACGGTGGGCGCGCATTTCCCGCCGCGCGTGAAGGGGCGGCCCTACCGGGTGGCGGTGCGCGATGCGCAGATCGAGTTTCAGCTCGTTTTTTTCCATGCCCGCGCGGAGTACCTGCAAAAGCTGCTGCCGACCGGTCAGCGGCGGCTGGTCTCGGGCAAGGTGGAACTGTTCGACGGCATCGCGCAGATGGTGCACCCCGACCATGTGCTGCGCCCCGAGGAGGCGGGTGACCTGCCCGCCTTCGAGCCGGTCTATCCGCTGACCGCCGGGATCACGCAGAAGGGCATGGCCAAGGCCGCCGCCTCGACGCTGGCGCGGGCGCCGGTGCTGGCCGAATGGATCGACGCCGCACTGAAGGCGCGCGAGGGCTGGCCGGACTGGCACGCGGCCGTCACCGCCGCCCACGCGCCGCAGGGCGCGGCGGACCTTGCGCCCTCCGCCCCGGCGCGGCAGCGGCTGGCCTATGACGAGCTGCTCGCGCATCAACTGACCTTGGCGCTGGCCCGCGCGACGCTGCGGCGGGGCAAGGGGCGGGCCACGGTCGGAACTGGAGCTTTGCAGCGCAAGGTGCTGGACTCGCTTCCTTATCTTCGGACGGCAGCGCAGGAACGGGCGGCTGCCGAGATTGCGGCCGACATGGCCTCGCCGCTGCGGATGAACCGGCTTTTGCAGGGCGACGTGGGGTCCGGCAAGACGCTGGTGGCCTTTCTTGCGCTGACGGTGGCGGTCGAGGCGGGCGGTCAGGGCGTGATGATGGCACCGACCGAGATCCTCGCCCGTCAGCATCTCGATAGCCTGCGCCCGCTGGCCGAGGCCGCGGGGGTGGTGCTGGAACTGCTGACCGGGCGCGACAAGGGCGCCGAGCGGGCGGCCAAGCTCGCGGCGCTGGCAGCGGGCGAGATTCAGGTGCTGGTCGGCACCCATGCGGTGTTTCAGCGCGACGTGGAATTCCGCGATCTGCGGCTGGCGGTGGTGGACGAACAGCACCGCTTTGGCGTGGCGCAGCGGATGGAACTGGCGGACAAGGGCCAGGCCGCCGATGTCTTGGTGATGACGGCGACGCCGATTCCGCGCTCGCTCAGCCTCGCGCAATACGGCGACATGGATGTGTCGGTGCTGGACGAAAAGCCGCCAGGGCGCAAGCCGGTGGCGACGGCGCTGATTTCGGCGGGCCGGATGGACGAGGTGGTGGCCCATCTGCGCCGCGCGGTGGCCGAGGGGCGGCAGGCCTACTGGGTCTGCCCGCTGGTCGAGGAAAGCGAACTGACCGACATGACGGCGGCCGAGGAACGCTTCAAACGCCTGCGCGCCGCGCTGGGTGAGGGCGTGGTGGGCCTGGTCCACGGCCAGTTGCCGCCCGCCGAGAAGGACGCCGCGATGGCCCGTTTTGTCGCTGGTGACACCAAGGTGCTGGTGGCGACAACGGTGATCGAGGTGGGGGTGAACGTGCCCACCGCCACGATCATGGTGATCGAGCGGGCCGAAAGCTTCGGGCTGGCGCAGTTGCACCAGCTGCGCGGCCGGGTCGGGCGCGGCACGGCCGAATCGACCTGCCTCCTGATGTATCAGCCGCCGCTGAGCGAGGGCGGCAAGCGGCGGCTGGGCATTCTGCGCGACACCGAGGACGGCTTTCGCATCGCCGAGGAGGATCTGGCGATGCGCGGCGCGGGCGACCTGATCGGCACCGCGCAATCCGGCCTGCCGCGCTTTCGCATCGCCGATCTGGAGCGGCAATCATCGCTGATGGCGGTGGCGCAAAGCGACGCGCGGCGGCTGTTGGCCGACGACCCGACGCTGGAAACGCCGCGCGGCCAGGCGGTGCGGGTGCTGCTCTGGCTGATGGAGCAGGACCGGGCGATTCGGCTGATGAGCGTCGGTTGATGGTTTGTTCCTGAATGTTCCTAAAAGGTTCTTTACATCGAATGGTTAATATGAGAACAAAGAGGCAACCCGAAACGAGGAGGTCGCCGATGTTCGCCGAGATCAAATCCGCCCTGTCGCGCACGGCGCCGACCCTTCTTGCGGACGCCGCTGGAGTTGCGGCCCTGGTCACGCTGCTGGTGGTCGGGCTGTCGCTGCCCGGTATCGTCTGACGCTTTCTGCCTGCGGTCTCTGCGGTCGTCCCGCATTCTGTCCCCAACTGGTGCCGCATCCGGCCTGCCTCGCCGATGCTTCGACCGAACCCACAGAGACACGCCACTTGCCGCCGCCATCCGCCCGGATGCGCGGCGGTCTTCTTTTGCGGGGTCAGGCGCTTGGCGCGGCCTCGGCCTGCGCCATCGCCTCGGCGGTGGCCTCCAGCGCCAGCAGGATCGAGGCGTGGCGGTTCTTGTAGTCGCGCGCGGGCAGCAGCACTTCGAAGCCGTCGAACGGGGCGGCGGGAACCGGGCCGCCGTCTTTCAGCATGGCGCGCAGGGCGTCGCGGGCGCCTTCCACCTCGGCGCGGGTGCGCCCGAGGATATGGGCGCCCACCACCGCGGCCGAGGCCTGCCCCAGCGCACAGGCCTTCACATCCTGCCCGAAGGCGGCGATGCGGCCATCCTTCAGCGCCACATCGACGGTGACGGTCGACCCGCACAGCGGCGAGCGGCGCTTGACGGTGGCGTCGGGATGCTCAAGCCGCTGGGTCAGCGGAATCGCCGCCGCCAGCGCAAGGATGCGCTGCGAATAAAGCTTGATCAGGTCGGTGTCGCTGCTCATGGCTTTCCCCGGGCTGCCGTCGGCCATAGATAGAGGCGCCGCCCGGATTTGCAAAGGAGCCCGGCCATGACCTTCGACCCTGCCACGCTGCACTTTGACGCGGCCGGACTGATCCCGGTGATCGCGCAGGACGATGCCACCGGCGAGGTGCTGATGCTGGCCTGGATGAACGCCGAGGCGGTGTCGCGCACGCTGGCGACGGGCCGGGTGACCTACTGGTCGCGCTCGCGTGCGGCGTTCTGGGTGAAGGGCGAAACCTCGGGCCATGTGCAGCGGCTGGTGGAATTGCGGCTGGATTGCGACCGCGACTGCCTGCTGGTGCGGGTGGAACAGCAGGGCCCGGCCTGCCACACCAACCGCCGGTCGTGCTTCTTCACGGCGGTGCGGGACGGGGCCGAGGTCGAGATTCTGACGCCGATGGCATGAGGCAAGTCGTGGGGGCCTTGCCCCCACACCCCTAGGATATTTCAGGACCGAAAGGAGAGGCAGGGCAGGCCGACGATGCGGCGGATGTCCTGCGGCGTGGCACCCTCGGCGCGGTAGTGGGCCAGGGCGCGGGCGTCGTCGCGTTTGGCGAGCCGCTTGCCGGACTCGTCGCGGATCAGGCGGTGGTGATGGTAGGCGGGGGTCGGCAGGCCGAGCAGGGCTTGCAACAGGCGGTGCAGAAATGTCGCCTCGAAGAGGTCGGCGCCGCGCACGACTTCGGTGATCTGCTGGCGCGCATCGTCCACCACGACCGCCAGGTGATAGGCGGCGGCGCCGATGTCCCGGCGGGCCAGGACGATGTCGCCCATCGTGGCGATGAGATGAGCGTTGTCAATGTGATGGCGGCCGGAGTGAAGGTCGCCTGTCTCATCGAACGCCAGCGCCGCCGCGCCGCAGGCCGCAAGCGCGCGGGCCATGTTCAGCCGGATCGCATCGCCGGGGCCACGATCACCCATCGGGCGGGCGCGGCAGGTGCCGGGGTAGATCATGCCATCCGGCATCGGATGTGCGGCGCCTTCCTGGGGGGCCGAGAGCGCGGCCTGGATGTCCGCGCGGGTGCAGCGGCAGGGATAGCAGAGGCCCATCGCACTCAGCCGCCTGAGCGCGGCCTCGTAGTCGGCGAAGTGGTCGGACTGGCGCAGGACCGGGGTTTGCCAGCGGATGCCGAGCCAGGCGAGGTCGTCGCAAATCGCCGCCTCGTCGTCCGGGCGGGCCCGGGCGCGGTCTATATCCTCGATCCGCAGGAGAAATGCGCCGCCACGTTCGCGCGCATGGTCGAACCCGAGCAGCGCGGAGTAGGCATGGCCAAGGTGCAAGCGGCCCGTGGGCGAGGGGGCGAACCTCGTGCGATACATCAGGATTGCTCCGCAAGCCATTCCTTGAGCATGGCTTTCGCGCGATCTGTGTAGCCCTTGTAGCGGTCCTTGCGGCCCTTGCGGCCGCCGCGCGCGGCATCAAGCGGCGGGAACAGGCCGAAGTTGACATTCATCGGCTGGAAGGTTTTCGCATCGGCGCCGCCGGTGATGTGATGCACCAGCGCGCCCATCGCCGTTTCGGGCGGCGGTGCATCGAGCGTGTGACCCTTGATCGCGGCCACCGCCAGTCGCCCGGCCAAGAGGCCCATCGCGGCGCTTTCGACGTAGCCCTCGACCCCGGTGATCTGCCCGGCAAAGCGGAGATGCGGGCGCGACTTCAACCGCAGTTGCGCATCAAGGAGGCGCGGCGCGTTCAGGAAGGTGTTGCGGTGAATCCCGCCAAGACGTGCGAAACTGGCATCCTGCAAGCCGGGAATCATCCGGAAAACATCGGTTTGCGCGCCATACTTCATCTTGGTCTGGAAGCCGACGATGTTGTAGAGCGTCCCCAGCGCATTGTCGCGGCGCAGTTGCACCACGGCATAGGGCTTGTCGGTCGGGCGATGCGCGTTGGTCAGGCCGACGGGCTTCATCGGCCCGAAGCGCAGCGTCTCGCGGCCGCGTTCAGCCATCACCTCGATCGGCAGGCAGCCGTCGAAATAGCCTGCCGTTTCGCCCTCGTGGAACTCGGTCTTGTCGGCGGCCAGCAGCGCGTCGATGAAGGCCTCGTATTCGGCTTTCGTCATCGGGCAATTGAGGTATGCGGTGCGTTCTTCCTCGGTCTCGCCCTTGTCATAGCGCGACTGGCGCCAGGCGATCGACAGGTCGACCGTCTCGGCATGTACGATCGGCGCGATGGCGTCGAAGAAAGCCAGCGCCTCGGTGCCGGTCTCGGCGCGAATCGCCTCGGCCAATGCACCGGAGGTCAGCGGGCCGGTGGCGATGATCCAATGACCATCTGAGGGAAGGGTGGTAACTTCTTCATCAGAAACGGAAATCATTGGATGCGCGCGCAGCCGTTCGGTGACGGCGCGGGCGAAGGCCTCGCGATCCACCGCCAGCGCACCCCCGGCGGGCAGCGCATGGGCGTCGGCGGTGGCCATGATCAGCCCGCCCGCCGCGCGCATTTCCCAGTGCAGCAGCCCCACCGCATTCTGCTCGTCATCGTCGGAGCGGAACGAGTTCGAGCATACCATTTCGGCCAGATTGCCGGTCTGGTGCGCGAAGGTGCCGACCTTGGGGCGCATTTCGTGGATCTCCACGCGGATACCGCGTTCGGCCGCCTGCCAGGCGGCCTCGGAGCCGGCCATGCCGCCGCCGACGATGTGGAGTGTCTCGCTCATGCGCCGGTCTTAGGGCCTTCGGACGCGCGCGACAAGGCGGCGCATTCGGCGGCGTGGAACGCGGCGGGGTCGTGCCCGTCAAAGCGGCCCAGACCGGCGGCGAGGTCGTAAAAGCCGCGGCCGGGCAGGCCGGTCGCGCGACTGACCACCCACGCAGCAAGGAACGGCAGCCCTGCCGCCGCATCCTCGGCCATTGTCGCTTCCAGAGCCGCCGTGATCTGCGCGATCACCCCCGGCGGCTGAAGCCCCAACGCCGCCGCCGCGTCCGCGTAAGTCACCAGACCGGGCTGCGCCAGAAGCCAGCGGCGCAGCGCCGCCGTCATTCCGCGTCGTCGCCCTGATCGGCGATGCGGGCGACCGAGACGACCTCTTCCCCCGCGCCGGTGTCGAAGACCTTGACGCCCCCCGCCGCGCGCGAGCGGAAGGAAATGCCCTCGACCGGGCAGCGGATCGACTGGCCGGTGGAGGTGGCGAGCATGACCTGATCGCTGCGCTCGACCGGGAAGAAGGCCACCAGCGTGCCGCCGCGCGCGCCCGAAGACATCGCCTTGACGCCCTGGCCGCCGCGCCCGCGCACCGGATAATCGTGCGAGGATGACAACTTGCCCAGCCCGCCTGCGGTGATCGTCAGGATCAGGTCTTCCGCCGCCGACATCTGCGCGAAGCGTTCGAGCGGCAGTTGCCCGGCCTCGACCGCGTCTTCATCCTCATCCGCCTCGGTCTCCTCGACCAGACCTTCTTGCGCGCGGCGCATCTTGAGATAGGCCGCGCGTTCCGCCGGATCGGCCTCGAAATGGCGGATGACCGCCATCGACACGACGCTGTCGCCCGCGACCAGCCGGATGCCGCGCACGCCGGTCGAGTCGCGGCCCTTGAACACCCGCACGTCGGTGGTCGGGAAGCGGATCGCCCGGCCCGCGCCGGTCACCAGCATGACGTCGTCGGCCTCGTCGCAGATGCGCGCGTTCACCAGACTGATGCCGTCGGGCAGTTTCATCGCGATCTTGCCGTTGCGCATCACGTTGGTGAAATCCGACAGCGCATTGCGGCGCACATCGCCTTCGGAGGTGGCGAAGACGATCTGCAGGTTTTCCCATTCCTCGTCCGGCACGTCGACCGGCATGATCGCGGCGATCGACACGCCGGGGTCGATCGGCAGCACCGAGATCATCGGCTTGCCCTTGGCGTTGCGCCCCGCCAACGGCAGCCGCCAGCATTTCAGCTTGTAGGCCATGCCGTCGGTGGTGAAGACCAGAAGCGCGGTATGCGTGTTGGCGACGAAGAGCGTGGTAACGACGTCGTCTTCCTTGGTCGCCATCCCGCTCAGCCCCTTGCCGCCCCGCCGTTGCGCGCGGAATTCGGCCAGCGGCGTACGTTTGATCCAGCCCGAGGAGGTGACGGTGACCACCATATCCTCGCGCTCGATCAGGTCTTCGTCGTCCAGATCGCCCGCCCAATCGACGATCTCGGTGCGGCGGGGCACGGCGAAGGCGTCGCGAACCTCGGTCAGTTCGGCCGCGATGATCGCCATGATGCGGTCACGCGAGCGCAGGATGTCAAGGTAATCCTTGATTTTGGCAGCCAGATCCTGAAGCTCGTCAGTGATCTCCTTGACGCCAAGCGCAGTCAGCCGTTGCAGCCGCAGATCGAGGATCGCGCGGGCCTGAATCTCCGACAGGTAGTAGGTGCCGTCCTCGTTGATCTTGTGGGTCGGGTCGTCGATCAGGCGGATATAGTCGACGATGTCATGCGCGGGCCAGCGCCGCGTCATCAGCTTTTCGCGTGCCTCGGCCGGGTCGGCAGAGGTGCGGATGGTCGCCACCACCTCGTCCACGTTCGAGACCGCGACCGCCAGACCGCACAGGATATGGCTGCGCTCGCGTGCCTTTCGCAGCTCGTAAGCCGTGCGGCGTGCCACAACTTCTTCGCGGAAGGTAATGAAATGGCTCAGGAAAGCTCGCAGCGTCAGTTGTTCCGGCCGGCCGCCGTTCAGGGCCAGCATGTTGCAGCCGAAATGGGTCTGCATCGGGGTAAAGCGCCACAACTGGTTCAGCACCACCTCCGCCGTGGCATCGCGCTTCAGCTCGATCACCACGCGCACGCCGACGCGGTCGCTTTCGTCCTGCACGTGGGCGATGCCCTCGATCTTCTTGTCGCGCGCCATTTCGGCGATCTTCTCGATCATGGTGGACTTGTTCACCTGATAGGGAATCTCGTCGATGACGATGGCGAAACGGTCCTTGCGCAACTCCTCGATATGGGTGCGCGAGCGGATGATCACGCTGCCGCGCCCCTCCATATAGGCCTTGCGCGCACCGGACCGGCCCAGCAGCAAGCCGCCGGTCGGGAAATCCGGCGCCGGAACATAGTCCATCAGTTGTTCCGAGGTCAGGTCCGGATCAGCGATCAGCGCCAGCGTCGCGGCGATCACCTCGCCAAGGTTGTGCGGCGGAATGTTGGTCGCCATGCCGACCGCGATGCCGCCCGCGCCGTTGACCAGCATGTTCGGAAAGCGGGCCGGAAGCACCGTGGGCTCGCGGTCCTTGCCGTCGTAGTTGTCCTGAAAATCGACGGTGTCCTTGTCGATGTCAGCCAGCAGGAAGGCGGCCGGCTTGTCCATCCGCACTTCGGTATAGCGCATCGCGGCGGCGTTATCGCCGTCCATGCTGCCGAAATTGCCCTGGCCATCCAAGAGCTTGAGGCTCATCGAGAAGGGCTGTGCCATCCGCACCAGCGCGTCATAGATCGCGGCGTCGCCGTGCGGGTGGTATTTCCCCATCACGTCGCCGACCGGACGCGCCGACTTGCGGTAGGGCTTGTCATGCGTGTTGTTGGTTTCGTGCATCGCATAAAGAATGCGCCGGTGCACCGGTTTCAGCCCGTCGCGCAGATCAGGGATCGCGCGGCTGACGATCACGCTCATCGCATAGTCGAGATAGGAGGACTTCATCTCCTCCGCAATCGACACCGAGGGGCCCGAAAAGCCGGGGCGGTCAGGCGTCTTTTCTTCTGCGGAGTCAGGTGGTTCCGGCGTATCGCTCACGTGGGTCCGATCTTCTGGCTATGATGCGCAACATCTGGCTGGCCGGACTATATCCGATGCAGGCGCGGGGGTGCAATGGCGTGTGGTCGCACCGCTTGGCAGCCGCCGGGGCAGAGTGACAACATATTGTTTTCATTGAAAATAAATTCCGATGTGACAGACTGCCGAGTCAGGGGGGATCGTCAAGGAGTGATCCATGCGCGAGACCGAGACCGAACTGATGCTGAAGGGCTACGGCCTGACCACGGCCGAGTTCTTCTATCGCCTGCCCGACTATCGCCGGGTGCTGAACAGTTACCTCTGGCAGGACTATGATCTGGCCCCGGATTACCCGCGGCTCTTCAAGTTCATCGAGTTCTGGCAGCAGAAAATCGAGGGGCCGCTGCACTCGGTCCGCTTCACCCATCGCAAGCTGATCGCGCCGGGGGAATGGCGCAATGTGGTGGGCGAGTTCCGGCTGAACTAGCGGCCCGGCGGGGCGGCGGGAGCCTCCGGCGGGGATATTTCGGCCAGTAAGTATTGGCAAGGCGCGCTCAGGGGGCGGCGCGCAGCAGCATCCCGTAAAGGTCGCGCGGGTCGTCGGGGTCGGCGATCATGTCGAGCATCTGGGCCAGCCCGGTGCCCTGCATCCGCTCGTGGACGTAGCGCAGCGCGCTGAAATCCTCGATGGCGAAGCCGACGCTGTCAAAGAGCGTGATCTGGCGCGGATCGGTGCGCCCCGGCGCGGTGCCCGCCAGCACCTGCCAGAGTTCGGTCACCGGATGGTCGGCGGCAAGCTGCTGGATCTCGCCCTCCACCCGCGTCTGCGGCGGGTATTCGACGAAAATCGCGGAGCGCAGCAGGATGTCGCGGTGCAGTTCCGTCTTGCCGGGGCAATCGCCGCCGACCGCGTTGATGTGGACACCCGCGCCGACCATATTGTCGCGCAGGATCGTCGCGTACTGCTTGTCGGCGGTGACGGTGGTGATGATCTGCGCGCCCAGGATCGCCTCTTCCGACGAGCGGCAAGAGGTCACGCGCAGGCCGGAGCCCGCAAGGTTCTTCGCGCATTTCCGGGTGGCGGCGGGATCGATGTCGTAAAGCCGCACCTCCTTGATGCCGCAGATCGCCGCGAAGGCCAGCGCCTGGAACTCGGCCTGCGCGCCGTTGCCGATCAGCGCCATGACATGAGACCCGGCAGGCGCCAGCGCGCGCGCCGCCATCGCCGAGGTGGCGGCGGTGCGCAGCGCGGTGAGGATCGTCATTTCGCTGAGCAGGACCGGATAGCCCGTCGCCACATCGGCCAGAAGGCCAAAGGCGGTAACGGTTTGCAACCCGTCCTTCAAGTTCTTCGGATGGCCGTTGACGTACTTGAAACCGTAAAACGCGCCGTCCGAGGTCGGCATCAGCTCGATCACGCCGACATCGGAATGCGAGGCGATGCGCGGCGTCTTGTCAAAGCTGGGCCAGCGCCGGAAATCGGCTTCGATCGCCGCGGCGAGGTCGCACAGCACCTGTTCCACCCCGATCCGATGGACCAGCCGCATCATGTTGTGAACGCTGACGAAGGGAACCAGCGCGAGGTGCGAGGGGGTGTTCATGTCAAGCTCCGGGGCCAAGGCGGCCGGGGCGCGCCTGCAGGTGGACGCCGGCGATCATGCAGCGCACCGATCCTCCGGCGAGTTCGATGGTGGGCACGTCGAGCACAAGCACCTTTGCCGAGCGTTCGACGATGGCGCGCTGATCGCGTGTCAGGGCGTCGTGGGCGGTGCGCGAAAGTGCGAGGATGCGGCCGTCGCGGGCGCTGAGTTCGATGGCGTTGCCAGCGAAGGCCGCGATCTGCGCGGGCGAAAGCGCGATCACCTCGCGGCCGGATTCGGCGAGGCGCTCGACCACGTCGGCGCGGCGGGTGGCGGAGACGATCATCTCGAGCCCGACCAGCGCGAAATCGGTGGCCACGCACATCAGCACGTTGGTGTGGTAGATGTCGCGACCGACCTGGTCGCGGGCCGCGAAGACCATCGGTTCATAGCCGAAATTGGTGCAGAAGCGTTCCAGCAGCATCGGGTCGGCGCGGTTCGACTGCACCGTGTAGGCGATGCGCCCGATGTGATCGAGCACCATCGCCCCGGTGCCTTCCAGCGCCAGTCCGTCCTCTTCCAGCCCGGAATAGTCGATCACGTCCTGCACCCGGTAGGCATGTTTCAGGAACTCGATCACGTCGGCGCGGCGCTCGC